>JACREB010000106.1 GCA_016218475.1 Nitrosomonadales bacterium
TACTGTGTCACATAGCGCTGAAGGGCGCATTGCGGCGTTAAAATCGGGCTCAAAATGCTCATTTACGCTATGTAAACTCCGCTTTTTCACCCGATTTTGCCTTGCACTGCATCCCTTGATCGCTATGTGACACAGTAAGAGTAGTCGTCCTGCCTTTCCCGTTTTCAGACCTCACCCAAAAGAAACTACGACCGGCCTTGTTGCTGGCAGATGCGGGGCGAGGTGATTGGATCGCCTGCCAGATCACCAGCAACGCCTATGCAGATAGCCGCGTAACCGGGCGGCGCTCGTGCAGCACTTCGGGCACGGTGCGGCGCGATACGCCCAGCCGGTCGGCAAACTCGCCTTGTGTGATCCCCATTTCGGGCAGCACATCCTCACGCAGGATAGCGCCGGGGTGTGTGGGTTTGCGGTTCTTGTTTCGTAAGCTGTTCATCACGCCGCCTTGCGCATCTCTTCCCGGATCGTCTTGCGCACCACGGCCTCCAGATTTTCCGCCTGCATCGCTTGCTTGAGCGTTTCGTTAATCAGGGTTTGATAGCCGCGCCCGCCTGCCTTGGTTTTGAAGTATTCCAGCGTGGCGCTGTCCAGGAAAATATTGATCCGGCGCTTGCCAGGCAACACCGCACCACTCGCCCCGCGCTTGCGCAGCACCAGCCGTCCGCTGTCAATGTCGGCCTGTGTGATAGGCGCATCGTCAGCAATTTTCGTAATAGATTTTTTGCTCATGTTTATCTGCCTTTCGCATAGAAATAATGCGTATCGTTTTGTTGGTTTCCGCTGTGGCGATTATCACCACAACGCCATGCAGCAGCCCCAGCGTGAGGAAACGCGCCTCGCCATAATCAAAGCGCTGATCCTCGAAGGTGACGGTTTGGGCGCTTTCAATTACGCCCCGCGCATCGTCAAAATTCAGCCCGTGCTTTTTCAGGTTCGCGGCTTTCTTTTTTGGGTCGTAGCTGTATCGCATGGTGGTTGCAATATACACACAAAAATAGATATATGCAATAGATCGGGCTACGCTTCATCCTTGCCTATGCCTGCCTCTGCCAGCGTGCGCGCCATCGCCGCCGCGCGGGTTTCTGTGCGAGGGGCGGGCGGCGCTACCGGCGGCGCGGTTTCCTTCACCGGCTTGGGCGGCTTCACATACACCCGATGCAGCCGGTCAAGCTCTTGCATCACGCGCAGGTATTCGGCCAGCCAGACGGGGATCGGCTCGCCGGTCGCCCACCGCGAAACGGTGCTGGTGGTAACGCCCAGCTTGCGCGCCAGCTCGCTTTGCTTCCACCCCAAAGCATCTAAGGCTTGCCTTAATTCGTCTTTATCCATGCTGCCCTCGCGTGCGCGTGAGTTTATGATGCGAAAATCATAACATAAAATCCCTTATTGCAAACATTATTTGTATTATTATTATAATTATAGAGTAATTGCATTTTACATAACACCCGTTGTGCGTATTTCAAAAAACCACAACCGGCTGTATCTATTACGCTTTTTTGAGCGTGCGATTTTATGGAAATAGTTATGCACAGGTTTGGCGTTTTTACCCGAAAAGTTATCCACAATTTGCGCGCCGGGTTATGAGGCGGCAGTTAATCCAATTCGCGCGGCATTTTTCAGTGTCCGGCCACGGTGCAATGCGGGTTGCGGGGTTGCCGGTTGCCCGGCCTGCCCCTTGCCGTTACCACGCAAGCCGCGCCCGCATTGGCATTGCGCCCGCCCGAAGTTATGCAAAGGTTTTTCATCCGGCCACTAGACGGCTATGGACGGGGGCGGACAATCTGCCCCAACTGCCCCAACCAGCTTTGAAAAAGTTGGGGCAGCGCAAAGCCAATAAATACGCCGTGCCCCGTCCGCCCCAACCTGCCCCAACCATTTTTAAGATGTACCGGATGAAAAACAGCATCAGCGGGTGGAAGAATTCGCCCGCAACGGGATCACTTGCGCACCGGTTTTGAGGGTGTCCAAATGATCCGCCCACTGCTGCATCATGGCGCGGCGTTCGTCCAGGTACTCGGCAAAGTTATAGGCGGCTCGGCTTGCGTTCTTTTCAACGTGGGCAAGCTGCACCTCGATAGCATCCCGATGGATACCCCACTTGGTTTTATGTTCGTTCAATGCGGTAGATGCCGCCGATCTAAAGCCGTGCCCCGTCATCTTGCCCGTGTACCCCATGCGCCCCAGTGCGCGCAGTATCACGGCCTTGCTTGCGGGCTTGGTGGGATCGTTGCGGTTTGGGAATACATACCGCCGGTCACCCGACAGCTTCGCCACCTCCCTGAATGCGGCCACCGCCTGGGCGGATAGAGGCACAAGGTGGGGGCGACGCATCTTCATTCGTTCGGCGGGTATCAGCCATTCTGCGCGGTCAAAGTCTATCTCTTTCCATTCGGCTTCGATTAGCTCGCTGGTGCGCGTGAAGGTCAAAGCAATCAGTTGCAGGGCGCATGTAGTCAAGGGGCTGCCTTGATAGCTGTCAATATCGCGCAGCAATTGAGGGAAGCCGCCTTTCTCAATGGTGGTGTAGTGGCTGTGCTGCGGGCTTTTCAGTGCGCCGCGCAGTTCGGTAGCGGGGTTGCTTTTGCACCGATCGGTTGCAATGGCATAGCGGAATACGGCGCCGCTTCGCTGCAACACACGGCTTGCAATTTCCAATGCGCCGCGCTTTTCAATGATGCGCATAGTGCCCAGCAATTCGGCGGGGGTTATCTCGGCAATCGGGCGGTGTCCCAGCGAAGGGAAGGCATCTTGCTCAAGCGTCCGCAAGGTCAGAGCTTTGTGTCCGGCTGTCCAATCGTTCGCCCGATTCTCCACCCACTCCCGCGCCACGGACTCAAAGGTGTTCGCCGCCATAATTTTGTCTTGCCGCTTTTTGGTTTGCTTTGCTGCGCTGGGGTCTATGCCGTCAGCTATCAGCTCACGCGCATCATCGCGTCGTTTCCTTGCTGCGGATAGGCTCACGTCAGGATAGATGCCAAGTGCCAGCGTCTTTTGTTTACCAGCAAAGCGATAGGCAAGCTGCCAATACTTGCCGCCGTTCGGGTGTATCAGTACATACAAACCGCCCCCATCAGATAGCTTGCGCGGATTGGCTTCTGGCTTGGCTTTTCGTACTGCAACATCATTGAGTTTCATGGTTGCCCCTTCGTTTTGTTGGTAAAAATTCTGCGGGAAAATCTTTTACCAACACATTTACCCACATTTGTTGGTAAATTGCAATAGACAGGGCAAGACGGGAATGGACAGCGTTAATGAGTTAAAGCCAGTAACTACGGGTGTTTACTACACAGGAATGGATGGTGCTGGATTGTACTTTGGCGTCCTCGACAGGAATCGAACCTGTAATTGACCCTTAGGAGGGGCCGGTTATATCCATTTAACTACGAGGACAGCGGCTCGCATTCTAGCGGAAATGCGCTGCAATCCAAACATCAATGCTGGTATGATGCCGCGCTTCTTGCGCCTGGGGGCGTAAAACCGCCGATTTCGAATCATGCCATTCCTCACACTGGATAATGCCTGTCTCGCCTTCGGGCACGTCGCGCTGCTCGACCACGCAGATTTTCAACTCGACGAGGGCGAGCGCGTCGGTCTGATCGGGCGTAACGGCGGCGGCAAATCGAGCATGATGCGCGTGCTCGCCGGGCAGGCGAATCTCGATGACGGGCTGGTATGGCGCGCACCGACCGCGCGGATCTGCTATGTCAGCCAGGAGCCGGTGCTGGATGCCGGCGATACAGTGTTCGACGCGGTGGCGCAGGGTTTGGGCGGCATCCGGCAACTGCTGCACGATTACCATCATGTCTCGCATCAGCTCTCCGAACCGGACGCCGATTACGACAAGCTGCTGGAAGAGATGCAGCACTTGCAGACTCAATTGGAATCACAAGACGGCTGGTCGGTGCAGGCGCGCATCGAGACCACCATCGCAAAACTGGATCTGGATGCCGACAAGCGCGTCGGCGAGCTGTCCGGCGGGCAGCGCAAGCGCGTGGCGCTGGCGCAGGCTCTGGTTGCCGAGCCGGATGTGCTGATCCTCGACGAGCCGACCAATCATCTGGATTTCGAGTCCATCGAATGGCTGGAAGGGCTGCTGGGCAATTTTGCCGGCGCGGTGTTGTTCGTCACGCATGACCGGCGTTTTCTGGACAACATTGCGACGCGCATCGTCGAACTGGATCGCGGCAAGCTGGCGGGCTTTAGTTCCGACATCACGCCCGCAAACGGGCATGAGTCTTCACTGAAACTGCGTTTTCCCGGCAATTTTTCCGCCTACCAGAAAATCAAGGAGCGGATGCTGTCGGACGAGGCGGTGGTGAATGCCAAGTTCGATAAAGTGCTGGCGCAGGAAGAGGTGTGGATACGCCAGGGTGTCAAAGCGCGTTGCACGCGCAACGAAGGCCGCGTGCTGCGTCTCGAACAGTTGCGCCGCGACCGTGCGGCAAGGCGCGAGAAGCTCGGCAAGGTCGAGATGAGTCTCGACACCGGCGAGCGCTCCGGCAAGCTGGTCGCGGAGCTCGCCGATGTCTGCAAGTCGTACGGCGCGCGCAGGATCATCGACAAATTTTCCTGCCGCATCCAGCGCGGCGACAAGATCGGCCTGCTCGGACCGAACGGCGCGGGCAAGAGCACACTGCTCAAGATCATCCTCGGCGAATTGCAGCCGGACAGCGGGCAGGCCAAGCTCGGCACGAAAATTTCGGTGGCGTATTTCGATCAGTTGCGCGAACAGCTCGACGACGAGGCGACGCTGGCCGACACCATCAGCCAGGGTTCGGATTACGTCGAGATCGGCGGGCAGAAGAAGCATGTCATCAGTTATCTCGGCGATTTTCTTTTTGCGCCGGAGCGCGCCCGCTCGCCGGTCAGGAGCTGCTCCGGCGGGGAGCGCAACCGCCTGCTGCTGGCGCGGTTGTTCACCCGGCCCGCCAACGTGCTGGTGCTCGACGAACCGACCAACGATCTCGATATCGAGACACTGGAATTGCTTGAAGAGTTGCTGGCGAACTACGGCGGCACGCTGTTTTTGGTCAGCCATGACCGTGCGTTTCTCGATAACGTGGTGACGCAGGTGATCGCGTTTGAGGGCGACGGCAAGCTGATCGAATACGCCGGCGGTTACGAAGACTGGGTGCGGGTGAAAAAATACCAGGCTACGGTTTCCGCGGCCAGCCCCGCCGTTTCCACGCCGCCGCGCGCGGTTGTTGCCGCAGCCAGAAAAGTGAAACCCGCCAGCAAGCTCAGCTTCAAGGAAGCGCGCGAGCTGGAAGAGTTGCCCAAGCGCATCGGGGCGCTGGAGCGCGAGCAAAGCGACATTGCCGCACACCTTGCCGATGGCACAATTTATCGCAACGACGCCAGGCGCGCCAAACAACTGCAATTGCGCAGCGAGGAAATCGATGCGGAAATTTCAACGGCGATGGCGCGCTGGGAAGAACTCGAGCAGCGCTCGTTAGCCAAGTGACATTGCCATTGTGTTTCTGAAGGTGCGTAGGTTGGGCAAAGCGTAGCGTGCCCAACATTGGTAACGATACCTTTGTTCGTTGGGCACGCTACGCTTTGCCAAACCTACGGGAAGACAGCTTTATTATTGAGTTCCGGTCTGTACGGCTATTATCATCAACCATGATGGTTTTATACGCCCCACAACCCACCGTTATTCACGTTTTGCCGGTAACGCTTCCGGGCTACGTTCCGGTTTGGCTGTTGAAGGGGTGCGCCCCGGATTTGCCGGAAGCCTTTGCTCTGGGTTTTCAGAAGTACTTTTTGCAGTCCGTCGGGGCGATGACGGAATCGCGTCGAGTTTCAGGGAGCGGAGCTCTTTGGTTTCCGCTTCCGACTTTTTAAATATCCTTCTTTCCTTTTTTCCGGCGCGGAGCCTCTCTCCTTTTTCCAGCCTGGCCCTGTTTTCTTTTCTCTGTCTATCCAGGGTGGCAGAATCGATTTTGGCGGAAACGTCAATGGGAAACGAAACACCGATAGTAATTAGCGCAAATGTCAGTATTAAATATTTCATTTTGGAGACCCGTAAAAGTTTAGGCAGGCATGATAGATGATGCCGCAACCGGCATATCGCGGCCGTATAATGATACCGGATAGGGTGAGCCGATATGAGCCTGAATTTCTGAAGACACGTTATATTTGGATTCCGTGCGATATACTGATACAAAAACAGAGAGCTGCCAGGGGGCGCTGGAGTGGGTAAGAAATTTGAAGAGATCGTCAAGCGTGTATTGATTTGCGAAGATGAGCGCGACATGGCCTCCTCGTTGCGTGCGGTCGCGGAGCAGGTTGGCCTGGCAGCCGATATCGCCTGCGATGCCGCACAGGCAAAGCAAATGCTGGAACAGGATGACTACGCTGCGATGACAGTCGACTTGACGCTGCCGGAGCAGGACGGCATTGCGTTGATCCGCGAATTGCGCGCGTCAAATATAACCGCCACTTTGCCGATACTGGTGGTTTCGGCCAATGCAACAATGGTGCGCAAGGAGTTGTTCGATGAAACGCTCGGCGTGCTTGACTGGATTGACAAGCCGGTCAACCAGGCGCTTATGGAGGTAGCGCTGAAGCAGGCTGTTGGGTTGGTGCATGGCGGGGAGCCCATGTTGGCGCACGGGAACATTCCAATAAACGACCATCACGAAACGGTCATTCTCGATCTGTCGCTGCCGGATGGTTCCGGCGCCGTCAGGGATCAACTGGGGCGCGAAGTTGCCAGGGCAAAACGCAAAAAAGTGCCGTTGTCCCTCGCGATGATCGATATCGATTTGTTCAATCAGGTCAATGACACCTACGGCCATTCTGCCGGTGAGCGGGTAATCCAGAGCCTTTTGCGCCTGTTGAGACAGCGGCTGCGACAGACCGACATGGTCGGGCGCTATGGCGGTGAGGAACTCGCGATTGTCTTGTGCGATACCGATGGGGATACAGCGGTAACCGTGCTGGATAAAATCCGCAAGGAATTTTCCCGGTTGAGCCATTGGGCGGATGGAAAAGAGTTTTTCGCTACATTCAGTTGCGGGATCGCAGACATTTCGCGCTTCGACGATGCCGCCAAAATGGGCAGCGCGGCAGACAAGGCTCTTTATGAAGCCAGGGGTATGGGGCGGGATCAAGTGGTATTGGCACAAGGGAGTACCCAAGTGTTTGCTCCGTCCGGTGTGCCAAACCCCCGGCCAGCCCCTACCCAATAACACGTCAATGGTGTAATCTCCCCCCGGCTGATTTGGATAGTGGTTGTTACCCGGAAAATAAGCGACAAGATATAGATGAGCGACAGTCAGAAAGCTTCACCGAACGGTGAAATTCCGGGCAATACCCCCGCAAACCAAACCGCTGAAAACCTCGGGTTGCGGGAAGATTTGCTGCTGCATGACCCATTGCTGGACAGTGTGCTGGAGGTTGCGCGCATCCATGCCAGACCCAGCACACGGGCGGCGCTTTCCGCCGGATTGCCTCTCCAGAACGGGCGTTTGACTCCTTCCCTGGTGGCGCGCGCGGCGAACCGCGCGGGGCTTAATTGCCGGATCGCCCGCCGCGAGTTGTCCAGGATAGACCCCATCCAATTGCCCGCCATCCTGCTGCTGAAAGGGGATGAAGCCTGCGTCCTGGTGGGATGGGATGAACGGCGCGAACAGGCGCAGGTACTTTTTCCGGAATCGGGACAGACGGCATTCACCCTGTCGCGCGATGATCTTTCCGCCCGTTATCTCGGCATCGCCATTTTTCTTCAGCCGCGCGTCAAGTTTGACAGCCGCACCCCCGAGGTCGCGAAGCTGGCCAAACGCCACTGGTTCTGGGGAGCCATGCTGGAACAGTGGCGGGTTTATCGTGATGTGCTGAGCGCCGCCCTCCTGATCAATATATTTGCGCTGGCGATCCCGCTGTTTTCCATGAATGTGTACGACCGCGTGGTCCCCAACCATGCGGTGGATACGTTATGGGTGCTGGCCATCAGCGTTTTATTGTTGCTGGGGCTGGATATACTGCTGCGTCTGATGCGCGGGCATTTTGTCGACCTGGCTTCGTCGCGCATCGACATCCAGCTTTCCTCCTTGCTGATGGAGCGCGTGCTGGGCCTCAAGATGGAAGCCAAACCACCATCGGTAGGGGCGTTTGCCTCGACGATGAAATCCTTTGAAACAGTGCGCGATTTTATTGCGTCGGCAACCGTTTCAACCCTGATAGACATGCCTTTTGCGTTGTTGTTTTATCTTGCCATAGCATGGATAGCATGGCCATTGGTTTTCATTCCCATCCTGGGTTTTATGGTCGTGGTCATTTATATTTATGCCCTCCAGCAAAGAATGCACGAGCTTTCCGAAACCACTTACCGCGCCGCATCGTTGCGCAATGCCACGCTGGTAGAGAGTCTGACTGCCATGGAAACCATCAAGGCGCTCAGCGCGGAAAGCCATGTGCAGGCGACCTGGGAAAAGACGGCGGCGTTCCTCGCAAAAACGACCAACCAGTTGCGCATGCTTTCGGCATCGGCCACGAATAGCGTCCAGACCATCCAGCAGGTTATCAATGTCGGCGTGCTGATCGGCGGCGTTTATCTGATTCACGACGGTTCCCTGAGCCAGGGCGGCCTGATCGCCTGCACCATGCTGACTGGGCGCGCCATGGCCCCGCTGGGGCAGCTTGCCAGCCTGTTGATCCAGTTTCAGGGCGCGAGAACCGCGCTCGATTCCTTGAATAAATTGATGGAAAAACCGATCGAGCGCCCCCCCGAATCATCGTTTGTCCATCGCCCGGAAATTCGCGGCGGCATCGAATTTCGCAATGTCACATTCGGGTATCCCAATTGCGACCCGATCCTGAAAAATGTTTCATTCAAAATAAACCCCGGTGAATCAATCGTGTTTCTGGGGCGGGTCGGATCAGGCAAATCCACGGTGCAGAAGCTGATTCTCGGCTTCTATGAACCGCAGGAAGGATCGGTGCTGGTCGATGGCATCGATCTCCGCCAGCTCGACCCCGCCGACCTGCGGCGCAACGTCGGCTGCGTCGACCAGGAGGCCATTCTCTTTTATGGCACGTTGCGCGAGAACATCGCTTACGGGGCGCCCTACGCGGACGATTCAGCCATCGTTTCGGCGGCGGAACTGGCGGGGTTGAGGGAATTCGTCAACAAGCATCCGCGGGGTTTTGACATGCATATCGGCGAGCGGGGCGCCTCGCTTTCCGGCGGGCAGCGCCAGTGCGTCGCCATCGCGCGGGCGTTTTTGATGGAGCCCCCCATCCTGTTGCTGGATGAGCCGACCAGCTCGATGGACTACACCACGGAAAACGAATTCAAGCTCCGTTTGAGCCGTTTCGCAAAGCGTTTCAGTGCTGGAAAAACGCTCCTCATTGCAACCCACCGGTCCAGCCTGATCGACATCGCGGACCGCATTATCGTGGTCGACGAAGGCCGCATAGTGGCCGATGGGCCGCGGGCTGAAGTGGTTGCGGCATTGAAGGCCGGACGCGTGGGGCAGGCATCATGACTAAACTACTCTCCCGGTTGAATACCGCTGCCGGGCGCAGCGAAAAGCTGCTTGAAAAACCCCGGAAGCAACTTCAGCCGTTGTTTGGTTGGCTGATAAACAGAAGCAATGAAGAACTTGACGATTCAAAACTTCTGGATTTTGCCGCCGAGGCCGACTACGCCATCTTGAAGCAGGAACCCGTCCGAGCCCGCGCACTGCTGCGCGCACTGATCTGGATTGCCATATTATTTCTGGTTTGGGCCGCTTTTGCCAAAGTAGACGAAGTTACCCGGGGGGATGGGAAAGTGATTCCCTATAGCCAGATACAGGTACTGCAAAGCATGGACGGCGGCGTCGTCGCGGAATTACTGGTGCATGAGGGAGACGTAGTCAAGAAGGATCAGGTGCTGATCCGCATAGACCAGACACGCTTTCTTTCTTCTGTAAAAGAAAACCGCGCGCTCTATCTTTCCCTGTCGGCCAAGGCTGCAAGGTTGCGGGCCATTGCCGAAGGGAGCACGTTTACGCCACCCGAGGAAGTCGTCAGGGAAGATCCCAAGATAATGGAAGAAGAGCGCCGCCTCTATGAAGCAAGGAAGGCGGAATTGGATGGCACGGTATCCATGACCAGGCAGCAGATGGTGCAACGCCAGCAGGAACTGGTGGAGCTCAAGGCAAAGCATGAACAGGCGTCCAGGGCGTATGAACTTACCAACAAGGAATTGATCGCCACCAAACCTCTGGTGGCCGCCGGCGCCGTTTCGGATGTTGAAATATTGAGGCTCGAGCGCGATGTGGCCCGTTTTCGCGGCGAACGCGAAATGGCCTCCGCGCAAATTTCCCGCGTGACATCGGCGGTTACGGAAATCACCCGCAAGGTGCAGGAAGTCGAAATCGCGTTCCGCAATGAGGCGCGCAAGGAACTTAACGAAACACTGGGCAAGCTCAACAGCATGACCGAAGGCAGTGTCGGGCTATCCGACAAGGTGGCCCGCTCCATTCTACGCTCTCCGGTGAAAGGCATTGTCAAGCGCCTGATGGTGAACACGGTCGGGGGTGTCGTCCAGCCGGGCAAGGATGTGATCGAGATCGTCCCGATGGAAGATAATTTATTTGTGGAAGCGAGGGTGCAACCCAAAGACATCGCTTTTTTGCGTCCGGGACTCAAGGCCACGGTCAAGGTTTCCGCGTATGATTTTGTTATTTACGGCGGCCTGGACGGAATCCTGGAAACTATCGGTGCGGATACCGTGATGGATGATAAGGGCAATGCCTTTTATACCGTAAAAGTTAAAACCAGCAAATCCACTTTGGGGAAGGATATGCCTATAATGCCCGGTATGGTTGTCGAAGTGGATATCCTGACGGGAGAGAAATCGGTGCTGAGTTACCTTCTCAAACCCGTCTTGCGCGCCAAGAGCCGCGCGCTGTCGGAGCGGTAATTTTTTGTAGGCCGGGCAAGGTTGACAATTGCCTTTCTCGTTTGTCCTTTCTCCCGCTTGCGGGATAACCAGCGACTTGGCTGCGGTCGCTTGCAGCCTAGTCGAATGGCTAGTTGTTTCACCCAGAGAGTTAGAGAGAGGGAATGTACTTGCCCGACCGCTTCGACAGGCTCAGGACAGGCATGGTGGGCGCAGCCCACCCTACGGTTGCAGCTTTCATTGTTCTACACGGCTCTGCATGGGAACACAGTCTTTAATCTAAAGGGAGCCTCTAAAGGAGAACGCAAATGGATCAAACCAGACACCTTTTCATTGCGCCTGATGCAAGTCTCAGGGGAAACTGGCTGGAAGCGTTTCCGGGGGCTTTGCTGTGCGACCGGATTCCGGCGAATCCAAATGCCGATGTTATCTGGGTGCTGTTGCCGGAAGAGGGAGATGTCGTAAATTTACTCACTGAATGCCGTTCTGTCGCCGGTAAACGGATATTCATCGCCATTTCCGATGTTCCCAGCGATCAACAGGGACTGGCTGCACTGGGCACAGGTGTGGTGGGGTACTGCAATGGGCATGCCGCACCGGCGGTGCTCCGGCAGGTTGCAGACACTGTGCTGGGGGGAGGATTGTGGGTTGGACAGTCGCTGCTGCAACGGCTGTTGGCGGGGATAGCGCGTGCCGCCGCCAGGAAATTTGCACCCCCCGAAATTTCCTCTTAGGCGTCCGGTCTTACCGAACGCGAGATCGAAGTCGCGCGCGCTGCGGCAGCAGGCCTCGGCAACAAGGAAATCGCCAACCGGCTCAATATCACGGAACGCACCGTCAAGGCGCATCTTGGCTCTGCTTTCAACAAGTTGAAGCTGCGCGACCGCATGCATCTCACTCTCATGGTTAATGGGGTAGTCAAGCGCTGATTGTGCTGGTTTATCGAACTTTCCATCTATAATTCGTATAGAGGATCGCTATGGAAAACAAGAAATTTCGCCTGGTCACGCGTAGCGATTTCGACGGGTTGGTCTGCGCCGTATTGCTCACGCACCTCGACATGATCGAAGAGATCAAGTTCGTGCATCCAAAGGATATGCAGGATGGCAAGATTGAGGTTGGCCCGTGGGATATCACCACAAACCTGCCCTATGTCGCCTGCGCGCACATGGTATTCGACCACCATGCCTCCGAAGCCATCCGCAATACCGGCGAGCATGACAATTATATCAACCACCCCGATGCGCCTTCCGCCGCGCGCGTGGTATTCGAGCATTTTGGTGGATATAAGGTGTTCCCGCCCGAGTGGGACTGCATGGTAGCTGCCGTGGATAGTGCCGATTCCGCCCAACTCTCGCGTGAGGAAATACTTCACCCCACCGGTTGGGTGCTGCTCAATTATCTGATGGATTCGCGCACCGGATTGGGGCGGTTCAGCAATTTCCGAATTTCCAATTACGGTTTGATGATGGAGTTGATCGATCATTGCCAGAAACATGACATCGAACAGATATTGCAATTGCCGGACGTTAAAGAGCGTGCAGATTTATACTTCGATCACGGGGAAAAGTTCAAGGATCAGATTCAGCGTTGTACTAAAGTGCATGGCAATCTGGCGATACTCGACCTGCGTTGCGAGGAAACCATTTATGCGGGCAACCGTTTCATGATTTATGTCCTGTTTCCGGAATGCAACATATCTATTCATATTCTATGGGGAGTGAAGCGGCAAAACACCGTGTTCGCCACCGGGAAGTCTATTATTAACCGCACTTCAATGACCAATATCGGAGAATTGATGCTGAAATATGGCGGCGGTGGGCACGAGAATGCAGGCACTTGCCAGGTGGAAAACGATCAGGCGGAAGCGGTGCTGAGCAAGCTGATTGCCAAGATTAATGCGGATGGCTGAGTGGAAGCGCAGTACTGACGGCAATAAACCGCTTGGTGTTATTTCTCCTTCAAACGGAAAAATAACCCGTCGGGCTCTGCCCGACAACTATATCCGGCGGGCAGAGCCCGCCCTACGGTATTGCACTATTGATCGGGAAATGGAATTAGAAGCTGGGCGGATTCAAGAACCAACAGCAACAGTTAATGTTTGGTAGCGGTTTTAGCGAGTCCCTTTTTCCCTGCAAGCAGAGCCGGTCATGTAGCGCTTGATCCTCGCCATCAGCCTTGCGGCAACGGATAGGGTAGCGGCAGAAACTGCAATACCTCGCCCTGCATGGATTTCCAATGTATCGTTTGCGATTCGCGGCTGGAAGTCTGCACCACCGCCAGCATGTCAAAGCCGCCGTCCGGCGCGGGTGAGACGTTGGCGATCATGCCGATGGACTGGCCTTCCATTTCCGCGCTGAATAATTCGTCGCCCGGCTGGGGTGCTTCGCCGCTGCCGGGATGAGCGCCATCAATATGGGCCAGATACATGCGCCGCTTCAGCTTGCCGAGATATTGCATGCGCGCCACGATTTCCTGCCCCGGATAGCAGCCCTTCTTGAAATTCACGCCGCCGATAAGCTCGAAATTCGCCATCTGCGGCACGAATTGCTCCTGTGTCTGCGGCAGGATGACGGGGATTCCTGCGCGGATATTGAGCCAATCCCAGCATACGCTGCCAACCGGCTGCGCGTGTCGGACAAGCGACTGCCAGAGTGCTGGCGCATGTTGCGCGGTAATGCTGATTTGGAAGCGCGTGTCGTTGAATTTCAGCACGCCTGCCTGCCCGGAGCCGGTAAAGCAAAACGGCAGTTGCGGGAGATCGCCGAATTGTTTCCCCAGAATTTCCTGCACATTTTCACCCGACAGGCCGAGCGAAACGATTTCATCGCCCGCATCGGATATTTTCACCTTGGCGCGCAGCACATACATACTGAGTTTCTTGCGCATGGGTTCGCACAGCGCGCGCGGCAATTGCAGCAGATAATCGTCGCCATTGCGCCAGATCAGCATGGTTGCCAGCATCCGCCCCTTCGGGCTGTTCAGGCTGCTGAGTTGCGCGCGGCCGGCATCGACTTCGCGAATGTCGTTGCTCAGCATGTTTTGCAGAAAAGATTGTGCATCCTCACCGGAGGCGCGCAACGTGCCGTATTGGCCCAGGGCGCACAGCACGGTGCTCCGCGCCGTTGAAGCCAGCTCTGCGGCCGCGTTGCCGAAACGCTGAACCCTGTCTGCGTCAAAAATTGCGCCTTGTTGTTCAAGGAATTGTTTCCAGTCTGGATTCATGGCGTAGCGGTATGAGAAGCGCCGTGCCGGTAATTTACCGGGACGGCGCGGTTGATCGAATTATATTGGACTTCAGGCGAAGGTGTTGATGCGTCCGCCCTTTTTTTCGCCTTCCATGAACTGGATGCCGGGAGGTTCTGCGTTTTCCTGCGGCCTGGTTTCGGCACGCTCGGTATCGGTGTTTTGATCTTTTGCGCGGCTCATTTGCTGCGCCTGTTCCGACAGTTTTACCACTATGGAATCCTGTTGTTTCTCCGGACGCTGGTCATTTTTCAGCCCGGAAGGTTGAGGCTGCGGACTGTTGACAATCGCGCCGACGGAGGCGGCAGTAGCGTTGCTGATATCCATGATTCGCTCCTAAAAAAGCCATGTTGATAACCCTACTCGTTTTTATTGTGGACGGCAAGCAAAATATTGGCAATCGCCCCATTCCCCGTACAATATGCAGTTCACCATGAACGTCATCACCTTCCCCGGCAGCCCCTGCCGCCTGCACCAGCCATTTGAACCGGCGGGCGATCAGCCGACAGCGCTCCTTGCAAATTGTAAATAGCATTGACAATTAGTCTTAGGGAGGCAGAAATTCTAAAAATACCATTAATCATGCCTCCAGCATTTCCCCCATCCCCCTCCCAACCTCCCCCTTGAAGGGGGAGGAGCCATGTTCCCTCCCCTTCAGGGGGAGGGCTAGTATAACAACACATAAATAACGAAACATGCATTATACTGTCGTACGCCCACCCCATGACGAGGAGCCAGCCATGCGACAGACCGAACTGCATCTTACCGACGAGGATCGAGAATTGATCGAATCATATCGTGCCA
>JACREB010000113.1 GCA_016218475.1 Nitrosomonadales bacterium
CACAAAGCGATCAAGGGATGCAGTGCAAGGCAAAATCGGGCGAAGTGGGTCAAGCAGGGATGGGCGGCTTGCCGTTGCCGCCCAACTCGCAAAAAGCGGAGTTTACATGTAGTAAATGAGCATTTTGAGCCTGATTTTAACGCCGCAATGCGCTCTTCAGCGCTTTGTGACACAGTAAGACTAACGGCTACAGACTATCAACTAACGACTACTTTATGACCCCCGAAACCGTCCTCACCATCGGGCAGCAAGCCATCGAAATGACGATGATGATTTCCGCCCCGCTGTTGCTCAGCGCGCTGGTCATCGGCTTGATTGTGAGCATTTTTCAGGCCGCTACGCAAATCAACGAAATGACGCTATCGTTCATTCCCAAACTGCTTGGGACTTTTCTTGTGCTGATTTTTGCCGGGCCGTGGATGGTGAATACGCTGGTGGATTATATCCAGCGGTTGTTCGGCAATATTCCATGGATGGTCGGGTGACACCAGATGACAGAGGACAGAAGACAGAAGACAGGAGTTTTGTGTGCCGCGAAACGGCACGTTTATATAAATAACGCGGCACAGCCGCGACAGCGCCTCTGTCCTCTGCCCTCTGTCTTCTGTCCTCTGACGTGCGAGCCCGCCCCGTGATCAGCATTACCAGCGCGCAACTCGATGTATGGATTGCCACACTGGTTTTCCCGCTGACGCGTATCCTTTCCATGATTGCCAGTTCGCCGATACTCGGCAACAAACAAATCCCGGCGCGCGTCAAACTCGGCTTGTCTGTCCTGATCACCATCGTCGTCACACCGGCTATCGGTGAAATGCCGCCGGTTGCCATCGGCTCCCCGCAAGGGTTATTGATAATGGTTCAGCAGGTTATCATCGGTGTGGCGATGGGGTTCACCATGCGCCTGATTTTCACCGCCATCGAAATGGCGGGCGAACTGGCCGGGTTGCAGATGGGACTGGGATTCGCCAGTTTTTATGACCCTGTCAATGCCGCTCAATCCCCGATTGTCGCACAATGGCTGGGGATGGTCGCGGCACTGGCCTTTCTGGCCATAAACGGGCATCTGCTCATGCTGTCCGCATTGGCGGAAAGTTTCAAGACGCTACCCATTGGAGGCATGATGCCTGGCCAGGGATTCCATGATGTGGCGCGTTGGGGAGGGAGTATTTTTGCCTACGCGTTGCAGATATCGCTGCCCATACTGGCGGCGCTGTTAATCACCAATATCGCGTTGGGGATACTCACCCGCGCCGCACCGCAACTTAACCTGTTTGCAATCGGCTTCCCCATCACGCTGGCGATTGGATTTCTGGTGCTGTTGCTGTCCATGCCCCACTTTATACCGATGCTGGACAGGCTGACCCAGGAAGGATTAGGCGCGACACTCAACCTGGTGAAATTGCCTCACTGAAAAATCAAATGTAACTGAACAAGGAAAGGTTCGAGACCGCAGCAAACGATTTTAGCGAGGCTTGCAACGTCGTATTTTGCTGCGTTAAATCGCTGTACGCTTTATAGGGATCCACATCCTGCAACTGCGCCAAAGTATCCTTGAATTGCAAACCCAAATCGTCGCCCGCCGTCTGTAGCGCATCGACCTCCTGAAGACGCAAACCCAGCGAAGAACGGATGGACAGAATATTGTTCAACACGTTATCCAGATTCTTAATGCCACGACTCAGGCTATTGACCAAGCCGGTCGTTCCCCCGTTTGCAGCAGTCGCCGCCGGGGTATTCAGTGCTGCAATCAAATCGGAAACGGTTTTGAATATGCTTTCGTTGGTGCTGGGCGTGACGGTAAAGATATCACCGTTAGCGGGTACACCTTGAATATCGAATTGCATGCCGTCAAAGTTGATAGCCTGCCCGCTCACGTAAGGGTTATTGACCACTGGAGGAACTGCGGCAGCCACAGAGTAGGTTGTCACATCCGGTGCGCCGGCTACCCCGGGAGTCACGGTGAATACCACGCTATAGTTGTTGCCTGTCAATAATGTGGCATCGGATACGGAGCCTATGCTGACAATGCCGGTGCCCGTGTTGGTGGCAGCGGGTTGCGTAACGAACGCGCCATTGCCATTTTTCACCCGCATGAACACATCCGCACCGGAATCGCTCGATGCAATTTGCCTTGATGCGTTCGCTTGTATCAGGCGCTGGCCGTCGTCACCGTTATAGGTGATCGTCCCGGCCACATCGGCAAATGGCTGAGTTCCCGACTGAAATCCTGAAAACAGGTAATTGCCCACGCCATCCGTGCTGTTAGCAAAACCAATCAGCTCTTGCAATTTTCCGCCCAATTCCGTCGCTATGGTTCGGCGGTCATAATCTGTAAACGAGCCATTGCCTGCATTGACGACGGCAGCGTGAACGTCCTGAAGCAAATATGTCACACTTTGCAGATTGCTCTCCGCAAGAGACAGCGTATGCCGCAATGCCGTGCGGTTTGCACCATATTGCGTATTCATCGCATCGGCCTGGTTGACGCTTATCGCGCGTGCCGCCGCGACCGGGTCATCCGAAGCGGTTTGTATTCTTCGCCCGGTCGCAACCTGCTGCTGGGTTTTCAATAAGCTGGTCTGCTGCTGCCCCAGCGCAGCCACATTAGCGTCATATATGGCACTGGTACTGATACGCATCGCACACCTACCTTCCTATAGCCAATATCGAATCAAACAGGGTGCTGGCAATCTGCATCGCCTTGGCGGCCGCTTGATACTCTTTCTGGTAGCGCATCAAATTGGCCGCCTCCTCATCCAGATTTACACCCGAAACTGCCTGTTGCGCCGCAACCGTCTGGGCAGCCATATTGGTTTGCGCCAGGCTGGTCACGGACAACTCGCTGGTTTTTGCCCCGACATCACCAACCAACTGACCATATACCCCCTGAAAACTCGCGGTTCCATTCGCCATCAGGTTTTGTGTCTGCATGGCCGACATCAACAAAATGTTGCGATTGTCGCCGACCGCGTTGGTATTGGATACCACATTGAAGACGTCGCCCGTTGCCGGGGCGCCTGTAATTTGTACCGTCCAACCGTTATAAGTGATGCTGCCCGAAGCCGTTGGGTAAACCACACCGACAGGATTTCCCGTTCCTGCACCCACCACATTAAATGCAGTGGGGCTGGTGAAGGTGATACTGACCGGTTGCTGCAAATTTACATTGACCGGGGGGGGTGCATTAACCGTCCCGCTGCTGATTTTAGCGGTGCCGGTATTGGCCGATGCGGCAGTTCCGCGCATCGGCGCCGCAGCGGCAATCTTGGCGGGATCATTGGTAGCCAGCGCAATATCGCGCGCGCCGTTCGCGGTGGGCCGTATCAGGAAGGTATCGCCTGCCGTAACGGGAGCCGGTGCAGTGATAGTCATGCCATCCACGGTCTGCGGCAAGTTCGGGTAATTTGTCGTTGTGTTATCCGACAAACGCAGTAATGTGTAACTGGTTCCGCCATTGAATTTGAGCTGGTAATCGCTGGTCGTTAAGTTGGCAATGCTTGCAATCGTAACGCCCGGAACCCCGGAAGTAGTCGCATTATCCGCATTTGGGATGACAAGCGGCGCGCCTACAGTGAAAAGATCTCCCCCCAGCACCCCATTCAAATCCTGCCCCAACTGATTTTGCTGGTTGATGCTGGTTGCCAACCCCAACGCCACGCGCCCGAGCGCATTCCGGGCAGGCTCCAGGCTTTGATCTCGGAAGGTGAGATACCCTCCCAGGTTACCGCCCTGAATGCCGCTTTGCTGCATAGCAAGCGTCTGACCATTTCTCAGGTAGGCGATATCCAATTTACTCGGGTCGCTTGGCGATGAGACGGCCTGCAACTTCATTGCTTGATTATCCAGCACCAGCGGCTGGCCGTTGCCTACAAAAACGCTTACCGTCCCATCCGGCTGTTGCACCTGGGTAGTCTTGATTTCCTGGTTCAATTTGGTGATCAATTGATCGCGCTGGTCAAGCAGGTCATTGGGTTGTTGCGCGGGTATTGTCGCAATGGCTCGCCTGATGTTGAGATTCAGGGCGGCAATTTGCTCTGCATAACTGTTGACGGCACTGATGCTGCTGGTGATCTGCCCGCTAAGCTTGGTGGCTATATCGGTCATGCGTTGGTCGATCGCCTGAAACCGGTTTACGGCGAACTGCGCGTTGCCGAGCATAGTCTGGCGTGCGGGGACAGACTCCGGGTTATTGGAAACGGCGCTCATCGCGTCAAAAAAGCTCTGCATCGCGGGCGATGCACCGGCAGCCGGATCCGCTACCAGATTGTCGATTTGTTTGAGTTCGGTATAGTAAGTGTTAAGGTAAATCGCCTGGCTTTGCTCCTGCAAGACTTGGGCAGACAGGTATTGGTCATATATCCGTGTCACATTTTGTACATCGACACCTTTTCCGACAAACCCTGAACCGATCTGCTGGCTAAGCCGCGCAGCGGGCACAATCTGTTGCCGCGTAAATCCGGGGGTGCTCGCATTGGCGATATTATGCTCGGTGGTCGCGAGCCCAAGCTGGGCGGCATTCAAACCGCTTAATGCCGAACCGAATAAGTCTGCCACAATATTTCCTTTAGTTTTGTCTGATGGTGATCTCACATCGAGTTATCGGCACATGCAGAAAACTCTTTAGCAGATGCCGGGAAGCCCCCCACCCATCTTCATTTTGACAAGATGGCAAACCATGCCACATTTTAGACGCATGTTATGGCGATTAACCGGCCAGGTTAATCCTGTCCATGACACTCGCCAGCTTGTCGGCATATTTCGGGTCGGTTGCATACCCTGCTTTTTGCAGTGCCCGCGCCATTCCCGCCGCATCGCCATCCAGCCGCAACACATTTGCGTAGCGAGGATTATTGCCCATCAATTCGGCATAATCCATGAATGCCTCGGCATATGATGAATAAGCGCGGAATTTTTCCACCTGCTTGCTCGGCACGCCATTCTTGTATTCGGTAGTCATCACCTCTGCGATCTTGCCATTCCAGTCTGAATTGGCCTTGATGCCAAACAAGTTGTAGCTGTTGCTGCCGTCCGCCATTCGGATTTCGCGTTTTCCCCAGCCGCTTTCCAGCGCGGCCTGTCCCAGTATCAACTGCAACGGCAAGCCGCTTGCCTCGCTGGCTTGCATGGCATATGGCAACATGCGATTCACAAAATCCTTTTGTGTATCTTCGCCGTAGGCGGACGGCAAAGTACCTATTGAAGCTTGAGGGGTAGCAACCGGGGGTTGCGGGTCGATTTTCTGGCTCACGTCCGCCGCCATTTGCCCCCTGAGTTGCCTGACCATGATGTCGGCCAAACCGACACCGCGGCTGGCCATGCTTTGAGCCAATTGCTGATCCAGAATACCGGTAAACATCCTGGTTTGCTCGCTATCGAACATACCATCCTGCGGCGTGGCCTCACGCATGCTCTTCAGCATCATGTTGAGGAATACAGACTCGAACTGCTGCGCCGCCGCCTTGAGCGCCTGATCCGGCGACTGCTTCGCCTGGGCGCGCAACCGCTCCAGGCTCTGCGCATCGAGAGCCAGGTTTGCCGGGGTGTCCAGGCGATTAACCATTATGGGGACCCATCAAATGATATCCAGATCGGCATGCAACGCCCCCGCCGATTTCATGGCCTGCAGTATGGCCAGCAAGTCCTGCGGGGTAGCGCCGATCGAATTGAGCGCCTTGACCACTTCGCTCAGCAACGCACCTTTTTGAAGCTGCACCAGGCCACCCTTCTCCGTTTTAACGTCAATGGCGGTTTCATCGGTTTGCATGGTGCTGATCACCACGGTCAAATTACCGTGCGCCACGGCACAGGCATCCAAAGCCACCGCCTGGTTCATCACTATTGAACCGGTGCGGGCATTGATGATGACTTTGGCAATCCCTTGTGCCGGATTGACCTCCAGATTCTCGACCTTGGAAATAAAGGCCACGCGCTCATTGCCTCCGGGTGCGCGGACACGTATCACCCTCCCATCCAGAGCCGAAGCGATGTCCGGCGCAATTTGCCCGTTGATTGCCTCGACGATGCGCGAGACAGTAGTAAAGTCCGTCGCTTTCAATTCCAGATGAATGAACTCGCCCTGGCCCAGCAGCGTCGGCACGGCGCGCTCTACCTGCGCGCCATCCGGTATACGGCCAACATTCAAATGATTTACCTGTACCGATGCCCCGCCCGAAGAAGCCCCTGCCCCGCTGACCAGCACGTTGCCTTGCGCCATCGCGTACACCTGCCCATCCGCACCCTTCAGCGACGACAACAGCAATGTTCCGCCCCGCAGGCTTTTGGCGTTGCCCGGTGATGACACCGTCACGTCTATATGCTGGCCCGGCCTTGCAAAGGCAGGCAGCGTGGCGGTCAACGAAACGGCGGCGACATTCTTGAGCTGCAAACTGGTTCCTTGCGGCAAATTCACGCCCAATTGCGACAACATGCTGATAAAACTCTGTACCGTAAAGGGCGTTTGAGTGGTTTGGTCGCCGGTGCCATCCAGACCGACCACAAGGCCATAACCGGTCAACTGGTTATCGCGCACGCCTTGAATGCTCGCCATATCCTTGATACGGTCGGCGTACGCTACGCTGCTACAGAAGACAGAAGACAGAAGACAGAAGACAGACAAGACGATACCCCTCCCAATGCTGGAGGTGTCTGATTTAATCGGCAACAATAGAGAAATTCCTTTCATACAGCCTCCATTTCAAAGGGCATTCTGTCCTCTGTCCTCTGTCCTCTGATTAGAATGGCATCACCGACATAAAGAAACGCCCCAGGAACCCAAGCGTCTGGGCGTCGTTTATTACCTCATTCATCGCGCCTGCACCCTTGTACTCAATATGCGCGTCGGCAACCTGGGTAGACTGCACGGTATTCAGGTTGGTAATTGTAGTCGGATTTACCACGCCGGAGAAACGGATAAATTCGTTGCTCTGATTCAAGGCTACCTGCTTTTCGCCGCTGACCAGCAAATTCCCGTTTGCCAACACATCGATCACCGTCACACTGATCGTTCCGGTCAAATCCTCGCTGGCAGCTCCCGCGCCTGCATTTGCCGCCTTGTTTTCGGTTGATCCTGCAATGGAAGCATTCAATGAGAAAAGGTTTGAGAGCATATTGGAAACTGTCCCGGGCATCCTGACTTTGTTCGGTATATTTGTAGTTATGGTCGGCATGTTGGCGTTGATGCTATTCGAATAGCTGGAGCTGCCGCTGGCTTTGCGGTTACCGGTGGTTTTTTCCACAATATTGATAGTCAGTATGTCGCCCACATTACGCGCACGCTTGTCTTCGAACAATGGGCGCTCGTTGATGCCCGCATGAAAAATTGCCCCGTCGACCGGGGCAACCACCTTCTTTTCAATGGGCTTGGCAGTCATCGGTTGATGGATGCTGGTGGGTGGCGTCGTCGTAGAACAGCCTATCAGAAGACAGAGGACAGAGGACAGAAGACAGAGGACAGAGGACAGAGGACAGAGGCTTTGTGTGTCGCGAAGCGGCACGTTTATATAAATGGCGCGGCACAGCCGCGACAACGCTTCTGTCTTCTGTCCTCTGTCCTCTGTCCTCTGATGTGTCAATTCTAGCTCCTTAATTCACTCATCATATCTGCGATAATTTTTGCAGCATCTGATCCGAGGTTTGAATGGCCTTGGAGTTGATTTCATAGGCCCGTTGTGTCTGTATCATGTTCACCAGTTCTTCCACCACATTCACGTTGGAAGTTTCCACATAGGACTGGCTCAACGAGCCGCTGCCATTCGTTCCCGGCACGGTGGTGTTCGGTGTTCCGGAAGAAGCCGTTTCCTGATAAAGATTTTCGCCCATGCTTTGCAGTCCGGCCGGGTTGATAAACGTCGACAGTTGCAGTTGGCCAATTTGCTGCGGGGTGACCACACCGGCCTGCGTCACGGTAACGATGCCATCCCGGCCGATGGTAACGCCGGTAGAGGTGGCGGGAATCGTGATAGCGGGTTGCACGGAAAAACCGCTTGCGGTAACCAACTGCCCCTGGCTGTCCCTTTGGAACGAGCCGTCTCGGGTGTAGGCCGTCGTGCCATCCGGCATCAATATCTGGAAAAACCCCGCCCCCTGAATCGCCACATCCAACTGGTTGCCGGTCAACTGCAAATTGCCCTGGGTATGGATGCGTTCTACCGCAATCGGGCGAACCCCCGTACCAAGTTGCAAGCCGGACGGAATCATGGTTTGTTGCGAAGATTGGGCGCCCGGTTGCCGTATGGTCTGATACAGCAAATCCTCGAACACCGCACGCGAGCGTTTGAAGCCGGTCGTGCTGACATTGGCCAGATTATTGGCAATCACATCCATCTGTGTTTGCTGCGCATCCAGACCGGTTTTGGCGATCCACAAAGAACGTATCATGATTGTTTCCTTTCATATCAGAAGACAGAGGGCAGATTGTTGTGTGCCGCACAGCGGTACGCTATACCAAAAACGCGGCGGCACAGCCGCGTCAAAACCTCTGTCCTCTGTCCTCTGTCTTCTGTCCTCTGTTTTCTGTTGTTAGCCTGCAAGGCTCAATATCTGACTGGCCTGCCGCGCGTTGTTATCCGCAGTTTGCAACATCTTCATCTGCATATCGAATTTCCGCGCCAGCGAAATCATGTTCACTATCGCTTCGACCGTATTCACATTGCTGTTTTCGAGGCTGCCGGATACCACGGTCACATTGACATCCACCGCCACCGTCGTGCCATCCTTCAACCGGAACAGCCCATCGCCGCCGCGCTCCATTTGCTCTTTGGGCGGGTTGACCAATTTCAGACGCCCCGTCGCCACAACAGCCGCCGCCCCGGTGCCGCTGGGCACCGTCGAAATCGAGCCATCCTTGGCAATCGTAATTTCGGTATCGGGCGGTATCGTGATAGGGCCGCCGTCGCCCATGACAGTCAAACCGCCGCGCGTTTGGAGCATACCCTCAGGCGTGATCTGCAGGCTGCCGTTGCGCGTGTAGGCTTCCTTGCCATCCGGCCCCTGCACCGCAAGCCAGCCTGCTCCCGGCAATGCCACATCCAGCGCACGACCCGTCTGGTAAATCACCCCTTGGGCAAAATCCGAGCCGGGAGTGGAATCCACCACAAAAGTCCGGGTTGGCAAACCTTCGCCAACCAGCGGCACGGCGCGAAAAGTGCTCAGCGCGGCGCGAAAACCGGGCGTATTCACATTGGCCAGATTTTCGGATACCACGGCCTGCTGGTTCAGCACCTGTGCCGCGCCAGTCATTGCGGTGTAAATCAATTTGTCCATGGCTTTTTCTTAAACCGGTCAAACCGGAACCAAAAAAGAGAAGCTGTATTCGCGTAGGTTGGGCACGCTTCGCTTTGCCCAACCTACGAATCTACTCCCTGCTATTTCAAATTCACAATGGTTTGCAGCACCTGATCCTGCGCCTTGATGGTTTGCGCATTGGCCTGATACATGCGTTGCGCGATAATCATATTTACCAGTTCGGCGGTCAGATCCACGTTGGAATCTTCCACGGCGGAGGATTGCAGCACACCCCTGCCGCTCGTGCCGGGTGTAAGCGGCCCCAGATTACCCGCAGCGACAGTATCCACCCATTCATTGTTGCCTATCGGCTGCAAGCCTTGCGGGTTTGAAAAATTGTTTAACAAAATTTGCCCCAGCGCCTGGGTTTGCCCATTGGTGTACCGCCCGAGAATCGTGCCATCCGCGCTGGTGGAATACCCGCTCAATGTTCCGGCGGCGTAGCCATCCTGAGTCAGACCATTCACGTTGAACGTGCCCGCATATTGCGTACATTGCGTAAGGTCGACAGTAATGGCTGCACCGCCCACCCATGGCATCACGCCCGTTGTAACCGCAGCAGCAGGCGTTATCAAAGCGCCGCTATTGCCAAAAGTCATCATGGCCATTGAATTTGCCGCAGCGGGTGCTGCGGGTACTGCAGGAGGCGACACTATTGCACCATCCACCGTCAAGAAAACGTTCCATTGAAGCGAGCCCGCATCGGATTTGACGACAACTCCTGCTCCTACACCAGTAGTTATTGACGGAGAAAAGGTTAACGTCCCCGCTGGCGACACACCTGCCGTAATGGCCGTGATCGTCCCTGAATACAATCCGCCCGCCGCTCCCGCGCCGGCGATGGTGACGGTATTGCCGATAGACAAGCCCGTAATGGAAGAAATAGGTGCCGAGACTGCACCGGCAAGAAGAGCTCCAGTGGTTGTGGTAGGAGTGAACGTGGTGATGGGTATCCTTTGGAAATATAGCGACGCCACATGGCTGGCGCCCGCACTGTCATAGACCGCCAATGCGGTGGATTTGTTGTATGTCGTCGATGTCAAAGGGTTGAACGCTGTTACAGCGTCATCGATTCCTGCTTCAGTCGAGCTAAGATTCACGCCCACTGCGGTGGTGCTGGTGACTTTGGGCGGATTGCTTTTATCGATGGCACTGATTTGCAAATTTACCGGTGGCTGCACTTGCGCAACCACCCCCAGCGCAGCCTCGTAACCGGTCACATTATGTCCCAGGCTGTTGACGATATAACCATCCTTATCCTCATGAAACTGCCCGTTGCGGCTGTAAAAAACAGAACCTGTCGGATCGGCCATGCGAAAGAATCCCGCCCCGCTGATTGCCACATCCAGCGGATTGTTGGTCGTGGCGATGTTGCCTTGAGTGAACTGCTGCGCTACAGCCGCCACCCTGCTACCGGAGCCTGTCTGTAACGAGGTGCCGCCGGAAAGGGAGGCCGCATAGGCATCGGCAAACTGCGTTTCGGATCCCTTGAAACCGACGGTGCTGGCATTCGCCACGTTATTGCCGATCGAATCCAGATTTTTGGCCGATGAATTCAGGCCGCTTAATCCTTGTTGAAAGCTCATGATGTTCTCCTTATAAAATCCCCTGTTGCGCCTGAGGATTTTTTATATCAACCTCGTTTAAAGAATCTGTTTGACTTGCGATATCGCGATGCCTTCCAGTTGCCCGACACTCAAGGTCACGCCCTGCTTGCCTTGCGATACGCTATTGACCATGCCGAATTGCAGTCCGGGCACATCGGTCTTTTTACCGGCCTGGTCGGCGTTAACGGCAAAGATATAACTCCCGTCCGCCACCTGCTGGCCGTTGTTATCCAAACCATCCCATTGCCAATGCCCCATTCCGGCGGGTTGCACCCCCATCTGCATATTGCGTATCAGGGCGCCCGCCTTGTCCTTGATCGTGATATTCACCCTGTCCGCGCCCTCCGTTAACTCAAATCCGCCGAATGCGTTGCCGTTAGCCAGATCGACGCCATTGCCCGGCACCAATACGCCGTGCCCGATCATGCTGGCCGCCTGCAGCGACTGGTTCGAGGTCATGCTGTCGCTCAACGCCTGCAAGGTGACATTCAGTTTATCTATCCCGGATACCGTGCTGAGCTGCGCCATTTGCGAAGTCACCTGCGCGTTGTCCATCGGGTTGAGGGGATCCTGATTCTTCATCTGCGTGACCAGCAGCTTCAGGAATCTATCCTGCGTATTGGCCGCCGTACTGGAAGTTGCCGAAGCGGCGGCAGCGACCGCATTCGTTGCGGACGTGGCATTGTTTGTTTGTGTGACGTTAGGCATGGCAATTTCCTTTCATTGCAGGCCGATCATTACTGGCCGATGGTTAAAGTTTTAAGTAACAGCGTTTTAGAGGTATTCATCACATCGACATTATTCTGGTAGGAGCGCGATGCCGAGATCATATTAACCATCTCATCCACCACATTTACGTTCGGCATCGATACATAGCCCTGTTCGTCGGCCATCGGATGCTTGGGATCATAGACCATTCTCATCGGCGAATTATCCTCGACCACCGCCGTCACTTTAACCCCTTGCGCGCCGCTTCCATCCCCACTTCCACCCATGGGCACCGCGCTGAATACCACTTGTTTTGCGCGATAGGGCTGACCATTGGCGCTGGTGGTACTGTCTGCATTCGCCAGATTGCTCGCCACGACGTTCAGGCGTTGCGCTTGCGCGGCCATCCCGGAACCCGCAACATTGAATATATTGAATAAAGACATACCACAGCTCCTTGATTTTACCTATCCAACCGGCATGGTTTTAAACGGCATGGCGGGCTATGCCACCATGCCGGGTGTATGCATTTACTAACCTTGTATTACAGACGACATCTCCTTCAGTTGCTCACTGACGAATTTCACGCTGGCTTCATAGCGCAATGCGTTGTCGGCAAATTGCGCGCGCTCCACGTCCATATCCACGGTATTGCCGTCGGCGCTCGGCTGAACAGGCCTGCGGTACATCACCGGGGAACCCAGGATCGAATCGCCTGTACTACCCCCGAAATGCATCGGGGAAGTTTGCACGACCGGCAATCTTGAAGACGTACCGGCCAGCGCATTCTGCAAGGCACTGGCAAAATCGACATCCCTCGCCTTATAGTTTGGCGTATCGGCATTGGCGATATTGGATGCCAGCAACTCCTGACGCGCTGCGCGCAAGTTCAGCGCAGCCTGATGGAAGCGCAGAGCATCATCCAATTTATTGACCATAACGCCCTCCTGTTTCGTCCGCCGACACTTACTACCATTTAACATGGCTCACATCTTAAACTGCGCCACAAACTTGCCATTTGCCGATTAGCGGTAGTTTTTCCCTTTAATTCGAGCTTATTCATCGCTTCCCTTAACATCACGCAACACGCACAATGTGCGCCATGAAGAAACTATTAATGATTGGTTTATTATTGTTGCAACCCATCGCGGCAATGGCTGCCGGTACGCAGGATCACGCGCTGATAAGGGAGGTGGTGGCCGCCTTCATTCAGCAGCAGACAGCCGACATGCGTGGCAAGGTTTCATACGAAGTGGGAGAAATCGACCGCCGCATCTCGCTGCCCGAATGCAGCAAGCTTGAAGCCTTGTTGCCCGACGGCGGCAAACTTGTCGGGAAAACAGCCGTCAGGGTGCGCTGTAACGATGCACAGGGATGGAGCATTTCCGTTCGGGTGCAAATCAGGGTCAGCGCCGATCTGCTGATCAGCGCACGCGCCTTACCCATGGGATATACGCTTCGCGAAGAAGATTTGTCCACGCAGACCACTGAAACCACCCAATCGGGAGGAATGACCGACGCCAAACAGGCGGTCGGGAAAGTGCTTCGCCATGGCATCAGCGCAGGGCAGGTATTGCGCGAAGACATGCTGCGCCCCCCCTACAGCATCGTTCAAGGCCAGGCCGTGCAACTTATTGTGCGCGGCAATAAATTCAGCATACGCAACGAAGGTGTCGCCCTGACCAATGCGAGCGAGGGGCAAGCCATACAGGTTCGCACCTCCTCCGGCCGCACGCTTGGCGGCATTGCCGGAGCGAGCGGCGTGGTGGAGGTTAAGCCATAACAAATCGGGCTGTTTCGACGAACTAAGGGAGAAATTGGCGCTTATTTACCGGTTGAGCCATTATGTTTCTCCTGATAATGCCGATAGCCTTGGCAATACTGCCGGTTTTTATGGTAGTGCATGGCTACAGAAGCATTCGGGGAACATTAAGGCAATTTCATCTATACTTCGAAAATTAAAGCCACATTGCCCTAAATTTTTCAGAATTCTTGCCGATATGACAACAGAGGGCGTAGTTTTGGAAACCGCCAGATTGAGAGGATAACCGTGAAAATCGACAAACCCGGCAATTCGCTACCCGCCAGTTCGGCAGGCGAGAGCACTGCGCGCGTCAGCGGCAAGGATAAATCCGGACAAGCCTCCGCCGCCAAGCAACCGGCGGGCACTAATGTTTCGCTTGGCTCCACCGCCGCACATGTGCAGAGCATGGAAAGCAGCATGGCGAACACGCCTGTTGTGAATGCGGCCAAGGTTGCGGAAATCAGGCAGGCTATCAGCGAAGGCCGTTTTCAGGTGAACACCTCTGCGGTCGCTGACCGCCTGATAGCGACTGTGCGCGATCTGATTGGCGGCAAAATCTGATCCAATAAAATCGGGTTCGTAATTGAATCAGAACCACATCACCGAACTGCTCGGCGCGTTGACTGCCGAGCGGATCGCATTACGAAAATTTATCAATCTGCTGGAGCAAGAGCAAGGATTGTTGATAGAAAACAATACCGACCCGTTGCTTGAGCTTGCGGAGCAGAAATCGGCTCAAGCCGTCAGCCTTAATGAACTTGCCGAATCCCGCCGTAGCCTGCTGCAAAAAAATATCCCCGCATTTACTGCCGAAACCATCCATGCATGGCTGGAGACTCACAGCGCGGAAGGTTTGGCCGTTTGGCAGGAAATTCGCGCATTGGCGGGACGCGCGCAGCAAATCAATAATACCAACGGCGAACTGATCCAGATGAAACTGCGCCACAACCAGAAATCGCTTGCCGTGCTGGGCAATGCGGTGAACAAGGCCAATCTGTACGGCCCGGATGGGCAAACCAGCTTTTCGCCGGGAAGCGGCAGATCGCTGGGAAGCGGCTAAACCCAATACTGTTCACTTAAGAAAATTTCCGTTCGCCCTGAGCTTGTCGAAGGGCTTATGGTTCGTAACTGGTGGTTCGACAGGCTCACCACGAACGGTTAAGTGAACAGCATTGCGGCTAAACCCGGATAACCACCACCCTTACCTGCCCGCTAGCGCAGCAGCGGCCTCAGGTGCCGCATCACGCTACGCATGATTTTCGGCTGTGCGGCGGCAACGGGATGCAGGTTATCGGCCTGAAACTCTTCGGGCGCAATGTTCTCCAGCAAAAACGGCAGAAGCCCCAGGCTATGTTTTTCCGATAGCCGTGAAAATATGTTCTGGAATTGGAGGGTGTAAGATTCCCCGTAATTCGGCGGCAGCTTCATGCCGACCAGCAGAACCTTGGCGCCGGAGCGGGTCGCCTGCTCGACAATCCCGTTGAGGTTGGCTTCGATATCCGCCGTGCTGAAACCGCGCAGCCCGTCATTCACGCCGAGTTCCAGGATCACGACCTCCGGGCGATGCTGCCGTAATGCCTTGGCGATACGTTGCAGCCCGCCCAGCGCGGTTTCGCCGCTGATACTGGCGTTCACGACGCCAAATTTGTAACGCGTGCGCTTCAACTCCTGTTGCAACAGGCTGGGCCAACTTTCTTCTACTGCGATGCCGTATCCGGCTGATAAACTGTCGCCAAATACCAATATGTTTTTTGCGGCATGAGCAAAACAGGGCAGCCACAGGGCGGCAACCAGCAAAATAATTTTCAGCATTGGCAAGGATGAATTCTTCATGGCAACGATTGTGCAGTCTATCGACCTGAGTAAGCAAGTGATGAGCCCATCAATAGATGGGAAGGGTCAGCCACTGACCATCCTGCACGAAGCAAGTTTCATGGTGGATACCGGAGAAAGCCTGGCGATACTCGGCGCGTCCGGTTCGGGCAAATCCACCTTGCTCGGCTTGCTCGCCGGACTGGACGTGCCAAGCTCTGGCAGCGTGCTGCTCGACGGCCACGACCTGTTCGCGCTGGACGAGGACGGGCGCGCCCGCCTGCGTGGCGAATTGGCAGGCTTCGTGTTCCAATCGTTCCAGTTGCTGCCCGCGCTAAACGCGCTGGAAAACGTAATGCTGCCGCTTGAATTGCGCGGTATGGCTGATGCGCGCGAACGCGCCGCAGAATCGCTGCGCCAAGTCGGCCTGAGCGAACGCGCGCACCACCTGCCCAAACACCTCTCCGGCGGCGAACAGCAGCGCGTTGCACTGGCGCGCGCCTTCATCACCCAGCCCAAGATACTGTTCGCCGACGAACCCACCGGCAACCTCGATGCCGCCACCGGCGCGCAGATCATCGAACTGATGCTGGAGCTCAACCGCGCGCAAGGCACGACCCTGATCCTCGTCACCCACGACGAAGCACTGGCGCGGTGCTGCGGCAGACAATTAAGGCTGGAGGCGGGGCGGGTGGTGTAGTCATTGGGCTGTATTGATCCTGTTTATCCCGGATAATCCATTAGCAGTTTGTTGAATTTATCGGCTTTTCGGAATTACGAAAAATATCGACCTCTCAGAACGCGCTACAAGCGATTTTTGGCATCTGGTTAAGGGTTAAAGCACCCCAAAAAACATTCATTTTTCGACGCGAACCGATAA
>JACREB010000108.1 GCA_016218475.1 Nitrosomonadales bacterium
TATCGACAAGTGCAAGAATTAGCTATTTTCCCCGATACATGCAAGGCTTGCAGGATATTTTTATGTTCAATGTGATTCTTTATCAACCGGAAATTCCGCCCAACACCGGAAACATCATCCGCCTGTGCGCCAATACCGGCTGCAGGCTGCATCTGATCGGGCCGCTCGGGTTCACACTGGAAGACAAGCAGCTTGTCCGTGCCGGGCTGGATTATCATGAATTTGCGGCTTTGCGCGTGTATAACAGCCTGGTCGAGTGCCTCGATAGCCTCCCCCACCCCAACCCTCCCCCGGAGGGAGAGGGAGCAAACGTTTCGCTGCGCGAGCTTGTCGCCACCCGGCGTGTTTTTGCGTTAACCACCAAGGGTTCGCAGCCCTTTCACACAAATCGTTATCAGGCTGGGGATGCGTTTTTGTTCGGCCCGGAAAGCCGCGGCCTACCCGCTGACGTGCTGGATCGATTCGATGCCAAACATCGCGTACGCCTGCCGATGCTGCCGCACAGCCGCAGCCTGAATTTATCGAACACAGTGGCCGTGACGGTATTCGAGGCATGGCGGCAATGCGGATTTATAGGATCGAGGAGCGGGGATTGAGGATCGAGCAAAACCCGCTACCCTGCTTTATCACCCGATCCCCGCTCCTCGATCCTAGCCAAATTCCAGGTTCGGCGCGCGGTTCAACAATTCTGCGACGGCTTCCGCAACGGGAATATGCTCGTAAAGAATGCGGTACACGGCCTCGCATATCGGCATTGCAATGCCCATGCGTTGCGCGAGGCGGTGTACCTCGCGTGCCGTGTAAACGCCTTCGGCGACATGGCCGAGCCGGTGCAATATTTCCGGTAATTCATGCTGCTGCGCCAGCAATAAACCGACTTGGCGGTTGCGGGACAAATCGCCGGTACATGTGAGGATCAAATCTCCCGCACCGGATAAACCGCCGAGCGTCTCGGGTCGCCCGCCAAGTTTCAAGCCAAGGCGTGCAATCTCGGCCATGCCGCGCGTCAGCAAGGCGGCGCGCGCGTTACAGCCAAAACCCAAACCGTCGCAAATACCGGCGGCAATCGCCATCACGTTTTTCACCGCACCGCCGATTTCCACGCCGATCACGTCGTTGCTGGCATAGATGCGCAAATGCGCGTGATGCAGCGCCTGTGCAGTAGTGCGGGCAAACTCTTCGTTGGTGGAAGCAAGCGTCAGCGCAGTAGGTAGCCCCCGCGCGACTTCCTGCGCGAAACTTGGCCCGGACAACACGCCGCAACGGAATTCTTCGGGTAGTACTTCAGCGGCTACCTGATGCGGCAACAACGAAGTTCCCGCTTCAAAACCCTTGCATAGCCACACCACATCGAGTCGCCGCCCGGATAACGCCACCTGTTTCAGCGCCTCGCGCAGTGCGGCTACGGGAACGGCAATGATCGCCAATTTGGCTTTGCCCAATACGGCGGAAAAATCCGTGCTCAGATCGAGATTATCGGGCAGGGAAATATCCGGAAGGTAACGCTGGTTACGCCGCGTCGCGCGCATCGCTCCGATTTGCGCCGCATCGCGCGCCCAAAGCGTAACGCGATGATTGGCGGACAGGCCGATGGCAAGCGCGGTTCCCCAAGCCCCCGCGCCGATGACGGTAATGTTCATCATCGGAAGACAGAGGACAGAGGACAGAGGACAGAGGACAGAAGACAGAAGACAGAGGACAGAAGACAGAAAACAGATGTTTGTGTGCCGCCATGCGGCACATCGATTAAAAGCGCGGCGCAGCCGCGACAACACCTCTGTCCTCTGTCCTCTGTCCTCTGTCTTCTGTTGCCTGTCATCTGGTCAATCGCCCCACACTTCGGCGCTGGGCACATAGCCGACATCCGCGTCTTGATGGCGCACCTTTACCCAGCCGGTGCCGGTTGATTCAAGGCGCTCCAATGCCACTTGCTGTCGCACCTGGAACAACCGCGCCGCGCCCGGATCGGGTTCGGCGCGCACATCCAGCAGCGGCGGCAGCGCGAACACATAGCGCTTGCTGCTCAATACGCGTTTTTCCACCCAATACAACGCGCCGGAGCGGTCGCGCACCTTGACCCAATTATCGAGTGTGACAACCTGCTCGAAAGGCATGTAACGGTTTACCACAAACAGTTTTTTAGCCTTGAGCGAAGGCGCGTCGTAGAGTATCGCGTTGCTCTCGCCGACCGACACATAATCCGCCGCATATGCGATACCGGCGGCATGCAGCAATCCGGCCGCAACAATTAAACCGGCCAGTGCCACAGAATACGGGGAATTATAAAGTTTCATCAATGGGTAGTTGCCGCAACCTGCGCCTGCTCCTGCTTGTGTTGCTGGTAGAGCATATCGAAGTTGACCGGATTCAGCAGCACCGGCGCAAACCCGGCGCGCACGGCGGTAGTGGAAACAAGTTCGCGCAAATACGGGAACAGGATGTTCGGGCACATCACCGCCAGCACCGGCTCCATGTCTTCTTTGGACAGGTTGCTCAGGCGGAAAATGCCGGCCTGTTTGGCTTCGATCAGGAACATCACCTTTTCGCCGATCTTGGCCGTTACGGTATTGGTAATCACCACTTCGTATACGTCCGCTTCAATCGTCGCGGTCTGAGTGCTCAATTGAACATCGATTTGCGGGTTTTCGCGCTCCAGGAAAATCTGCGGCGCGTGCGGTATCTCCAGCGAGATATCCTTCACATAGATTTTTTCTATATTGAATACAGGTTGATTGGCTTCTTGAACTGCTTCAGTCATGTTTTTTCCCCTATAGGTTATGTTGCTAATTTTACTGTGTCACAAAACGCTGAAGGGCGCATTGCGGCGTTAAAATCAGGCTCAAAATGCTCATTTACTACATGTAAACTCCGCTTTTTGCGAGTTGGGCGTCAACGGCAAGCCGCCCATCCCTGCTTGACCCGCTTCGTCCGATTTTGCCTTGCACTGCATCCCTTAATCGCTATGTGACACAGTAAAACTAAAAGTGTCATATCGCTAAAAGTTCGGCCAATTTGCCGACGCGATCGAGCGACGCAAGCTCGTCATAGCCGCCGACATATTCGCCGCCGATATAAATCTGCGGCACGGTGCGCCGCCCGGTTTTTTCCATCATCGCCGCACGCAATTCAGGCTGCGAATCGACGCGCATCTTTTCGATCTCCCGCACACCCTTGCGCTGCAGCAACTGTTCGGCGCGAACACAATACGGGCATGTTTCAGTGCAGTACATTAAGAGCCTATTTCAGTAGGTTTCATGCCCCGCGCCGTTTGCTTGCGGGATGCAGTGCAAGGCGCGGGCTGCGCCGTGTAGCCATTCTCCACAAGCGGGCCGCAACGCCGCAATGCGCCCGCAGGCAAGCGGCCCTCCGGGTTGGGTCTGGGCGCGGCGTCTGCGGCGTTGCACCGCTTGCCAATGGAACGACCATTGGCAGCGCGCTGCGCCTTGCATCCATCCGCGCCCAGACCCAACGCGGGGTATGAAACCTACTGAAATAGGCTCTAACACCTTTGGCATTATTTCCTCAAAGGCAGATTGGCCTTCTGCCAGGCTAGTATGCCGCCTGTCAGACTGTAGGCCTGTCCAAAACCGCTCTTGCCCAGCGTTGCGCAAGCCCCGGCAGAACGGTTGCCGGTGCGGCACACCACCACGACAGGCTGTTCCTTATGCTTTTCCAATTCACCGATACGCTCGTTGAGCTTCCCGAGAGGAATTTGCATGGAATTCAAAATATGTCCAAGCTTGTATTCGCCGTCTTCGCGCACGTCCAGCACCACCGCATTTTTATGATTGATGAACTGCAAAGCGGCGATGCAATCCACTTCCCTGATGCCGCGAATGCGGTTGCCGAAGAAGGACCAAAGCAACATGGCGCCGCTGAGCAACGCTATTGAAATCGGAAGAATGTTATTGACGATGAACTGCACGCCGGTGCTCCTGTTCTTTCTGGGTGGCGAATTCTAGCAGAGCTGAAAAATGCGCGGGGTCTTTCTCGGCTAATTGAGCTAACTGCTTATGCTCGGCAACACTGGACGGGTATGACCATATGGCTTGCTCCAAAAGCCGCTTGGCCTGCTCTATCTGCCCATTCTGTGCCAGGAAAAAAGCTTGCCGGTAAACTACCGGTTGTGTCGGAACAAAGCGCATTATGCGATCATTCAATTCAAGCTTTACTCCAAGATGATCGGTGTTAATATCGGTCAACGCGCCCATGAATATCTCGGCATAAGGTGACATAAGCGACCTGCCATGTACCGCGACCAAGCCCTCACGGGTGCGCTGAAAAGCTTCGGCGAGATCGATAACACCGGAAACCGGGCGCACCGCCAGCGCATCTTTTAATTGCTGATAACCGCTGCGCATCTGCACCAGAGTCATCAAACCAAGCAGTAAAATGGCCACCAGCGATATGCGTCCCACCTTGCGCAATTCGAGGCAATAGTGCGTTTCATCCAATGCCCCCAACAGAATGGCAGCGACCACCATAAAATAGGTATACCACAGAGGAAATTCGAGCAGGCTATGAATCGCCAACACGCCCAATATGGCATAGCCCCACCAATGCACCGCATCAAGAGTTTCGCGGCGCATGCCATGCAACCACACACCCAGCGGGGCAAATAACACCAGCAATCCTGCGATGCCCGCTTCCGCGGCGATCTGAAAAACCAGATTGTGTGCGTTGTTGTAGAGGCCGCTGATATAGTTTGGCTGCAACACCGGCAACAACTGGAAGTGATGCCATGCAAACTGTCCGAAACCCACCCCCAGCCACGGCGACTGGGTAAGCATCAGCCACGACTCGTGCCACAGATAAAGGCGGATTCCTCCGGAATCTGCCCCACCGAATAACCGCTGCATGGAATCCACACCACCTGCTGCTCCGGCCATAAAGGGTAACTTCACAATCAAGTGCATTAGCCCAAAGCCCAGCATAAGCAGCAGGCTGTAGCGCAGCAAGGGTCGTTGCCGCGCATCGCGCCGCGACCCCCACCATGCCAAACCACTCATCAGCAACAGATACAGCCAGGGGCTGCGCGAACCGCTCAACGTCATCACAAACAGCAGGGGCACGGCCAATACCGCCACATATCCCGCCTTAAGGCACTGCTGCCGATAAAGCAAACCCAGCGAGATCAAACCCAGCGCAATGTAATTGGCAAAATGGTTAGGTTGCGCGAGATTGCCATATACACCAACGGAGGAGGCCTTCATCACTATCAAAGGATTCAACGGCGTATTCCAGCGGTAATACTGCACCACACCGGCCACAGCGCTTAGCTCCGCGCCGATCAGCAAGCAAATTGCCAATACGGTCGCCACTTTTTCAAGGCCAAAACAAGCGCGCAGCCTTGCGCCTAGCAACATCAGCAACGCGGCGAGCAGCAGGTACAAAATGTACAACAAACCCTCATCGATATAGGCAACCTTGTGCAATGCCATTTGCAACAACAGGATGACAATCAAACCGGCAGGCAGTTGCGCGATACGCGGGATTTTCGGCTGTTGCCAGAAGTTTTTTGCTACCAGCAAAGTAAGTGCAAATACCCCCAGCAATGCACTCCACCACTCCTGGTCAAACGTGGTCAGCGGATATTCATGGCGAGTATGCAGGAATGGTAAAATCCACATCAATCCGACCAGAAATAAACTGATGTGAGCCGGCCGTATAGCCCTCAGGGAGGCCAGCGCATTTTTCAGCATGCGCCAACCTTTGTGCCGAATTTATTGAGGTTACGAGTCAGCGGACTTTCAACATATAACGGCAAGGGCAACAGGATGAATTCGCCAGTTGCAATATCAATAATACGTTCTGCTTTCATAATAAAACCCTTGCTTAATTTGGCGGAGATTCTACTGGGCTTTCTTGTGCAATACGGTGTAATACAATGCGGGAACCGTCACCAGCGTCAGCAAGGCAAAGCCATGTTGCTGAAAACAGGGATCGCGGGTTCAAGCTTGATGCAACGCACTGACTTGAACCCGGATAATCCATTAGTGCCAAATACCTATTCTTACTGTGTCACATAGCGCTGAAGGGCGCATTGCGGCGTTAAAATCGGGCTCAAAATGCTCATTTACGCTATGTAAACTCCGCTTTTTCACCCGATTTTGCCTTGCACTGCATCCCTTGATCGCTATGTGACACAGTAA
>JACREB010000121.1 GCA_016218475.1 Nitrosomonadales bacterium
ATTTATCGGTTCGCGTCGAAAAATGAATGTTTTTTGGGGTGCTTTAACCCTTAACCAGATGCCAAAAATCGTTTGTAGCGCGTTCTGAGAGGTCGATATTTTTCGTAATTCCGAAAAGCCGATAAATTCAACAAACTGTTAAAGGGCAGGTTATGATTTCACTCAATATCAATAAGGCTAAAGCTCACCTTTCAAAATATCTGCATGCGGTGGAATCCGGAGAGACTGTGGTGCTGTGTCGCCGCAACGTACCTATAGCGGAAATTCGCCCATTACCATTAACCCAGATTGTCCATTAGGCCATAAAACGCCTGTTTTGAATGGGTTTCTAATGGAATCCATTAGAGATTTTCCTTATTTTTCAATGAGGTGTTGTTCTAATGAACAATCTGGGATTAAAACTGTCTGCCAGATGCAGGCCTTTGGGGCTGGCGCAGGATCGTGGTGAGCCTCTGCCAGAAAGTTTTTTCGATGAGCTACCCAAGGAAGTTTTGGAGGCATTTGGTGGAAAAGGTGTGTAATTCCATTTCCATTTTAAAAGTGAGTTAATTCGTAGGCCGGGCTTCGCCCGACAGCTTTACCCGGCGGGTGGAACCCGCCCTACAAAAAAACATGTTTAACCCCAATACTGTTCACTTAACCGTTCGTGGTGAGCCTGTCGAACCACCAGCTTCGCACCCAGAGCCCTTCGACAAGCTTGTATGGTGTTTCTGGCTCTTTTTTATGTCAAAGAAGAGCCGGGGTGGAGGGACATCGACAAGCATCTGCCGCACTGCGGACAGACTTGGTGAGAACTCTCCCGCCCACACCCCAAACGTCGATGAGGAATCTAGCGGCAACATACATTGACCGCCGATTTGAACGCAAGCTAACGTCGGTGTGTGCCACCCCAGCGTCGTTACTTTACTTCTGGAGGCTACTATCATGCAAACCTTTCTGAACATCGGAGTGGATGTCGCCAAAGACGCAGTCGTTGTTGCTTGTGCCGCGCAAAGTTTTCCTGTCCACAGTGTTGCCAATCAGCGCGCGCCTTTATTGGTCTGGCTGAAATCTCTTCCTGCCGGTAGCCGCATCGGCCTGGAATCCACGGGCGGCTACCACGAATTACTGGCCGATCTGGCACACGCGCAAGGCCATACCGTATTTCTGCTCAACCCGTTGGATACCAAGCACTATGCCCGCGCCATGGGCAACCGCGCCAAAACAGACCGGGTGGACGCCGAACTGATCGCCCGCCTCATCGCCCAAGAGCATGCGCGCTTGCGCCCCTACACGCCCCCTACCGCCAACCAGCGCAAGCTTGACCAGTTGACCCGGCGGCGTGCCAAGATCGTGTGCATCAAGAGCTCGCTCCAGTTGACGATGCGCAACCTGAGCGGCTTTTCCACTGAACTCAAAGCCGTGTTGCTCAAACTTGATGCCCTGATCGCCAGGATCGATTCTGCCATGACCGCGCTTGCCAGTTGTTCGCCGCAACACGTGGACGCACAGCAACGGCTGCAAACTATCGTGGGCGTCGGCCCCGTGGTGGGCATGGCGCTGACCAATACGCTGAAGCGGGTTCGCGAACAGAAAAGAGCACCGTGGGTAAAATGGTAAGCGTGGAGTTTTTATCGGCATTTTCCGGTTGCCGTGTAATGCTCACCGGACACACAGGCTTCAAGGGTTCGTGGCTGGCTTTTCTGCTTAAAGAGATTGGCGCGGAAGTGCTGGGTTATGCACTTCCGGCGGAACAGCCGGTGAGTCATTTTGCAGCCTTGGGTTTGGCCAAAGCGATACGCCACGTCGAAGCGGATGTGCGTGATGGCGCGAGGCTTGCAGAAACCATGGTAGCGTTTCAGCCTGAATTTGTATTTCATCTGGCCGCACAGGCATTGGTCAGGCCATCTTATGCCGATCCGAGAGCAACATTTGAGACTAATGTGATGGGTTCTGTGAACATGCTGGATGCTGTGCGGCGGTGCGATTCAGTTCGTTCTCTGGTTTATATCACCTCAGACAAATGCTACGAAAACCTGGAATGGGTGTGGGGCTACCGGGAGAATGACCGCTTGGGAGGCCACGATCCTTATAGCGCATCGAAGGCGGCGGCAGAGATTGCCTTCTCGGCCTATGCGCGCTCGTTTTTTGCCCATCGCCCTGAATTGGGCGCGGCAACGGCGCGCGCCGGGAATGTGATCGGGGGGGGTGATTGGGCGGCGGATCGGATCGTTCCAGATTGTATTCGCGCCATTGCTGCGGAAAAACCAGTGGTGTTGCGCAACCCCAAAGCGACCAGACCATGGCAGCACGTACTGGGACCGCTTGCCGGATATCTTCTGCTCGCCGCGCGCTTGCATGAGCAACCAATGGCCTACGAGGGCGCCTGGAATTTCGGCCCGCCTTCGAGTGAAGTGCGTACCGTGCAGGAAGTGGCGGAAAGTATCGTTGGTCGTTTCGGACGCGGCAGCGTCGTAATTGAATCCGCCTCTGCCAAACAACATGAGGCAAATTTGCTGCAATTGAATTGTGACAAGGCGAGCCAGTTGCTCGGTTGGCGGCCGCGCTGGAACGTGGAGCAAACCTTGGCAGCGACGGCCGACTGGTACAAAGCAGTCATGGATGGCGCTGAAGCCTCCGTGGTTACCCACCAACAATTACGTGACTATTTTCCGGAGATAAAATGATAGCAGGCGTTAAAGTTATCCCACTGCGCCAAATCCTTGATGAGCGCGGCAAGGTGATGCACATGCTCAAGATTGGCGATCCAGCCTTTCAGCAATTCGGCGAAATCTATTTTTCCTGCGTCTATCCCGGAGCCATCAAGGGCTGGCATATCCACAAGGAAATGACGCTGAATTATGCCGTACCTCATGGTCATATCAAGTTTGTGCTCTATGACGAGCGCCCCGATAGTCTAACTCGTGGCGAGATTCATGAAATTTTCATGGGGCCGGATAATTACTGTTTGGTAACCGTGCCACCCATGGTGTGGAACGGATTCAAGGGTATCGGAGATGAGATGGCTGTCGTCGCAAACTGCGCCACCATTCCCCACTCGCCCGATGAAATAGACCGCCGCGACCCTTTTGATCCCTCGATCCCTTACGATTGGGAACTTAAACACCGATGATCAAATGTATCCTTGCAGTTAGATTCAAAAGGATTGCGACCGGATTTGTGGGCGCCATGAATGTGGCGGCCAGCATCCGGCTATCCGGTGCGACGCCATGACGGCAAACCGGATGCTGGTGGTCGGCGGAACCGGATTCATCGGGCACAACCTTTGCAGGATCGCGCAGGCGAGGGGGCATGCAGTCACCTCTCTTTCCATGCACGCGCCTGCGGGAGGTATTGAGGGGATCAACTATCTGTCTGCAAATCTTTCCGATCGCGAGTCGCTTAAAGGCCTGCTTGCAGGAAAACAATTCGAATACCTGGTGAATTGTGGCGGTTATGTCGATCACCGCTCTTACTTCTCCGGCGGCAGGGATCTTATCGCAGCGCATTTCGAAGGCGTGCAAAACCTCCTGGATGCTGTTGATCTAAGTTGCCTGAAGCGCTTTGTGCAAATCGGCAGCGGTGACGAATACGGCGCAGCAGCAGCGCCGCAATCGGAGGCAATCCGCGAGGCGCCCATCTCGCCCTACTCACTGGCCAAGGTGGCCGCTACCCATTTTCTGCAAATGCTCTGGTGCACCGAACGGCTTCCGTCCGTGACGCTGCGCATCTTTCTGGCCTACGGCCCCGGGCAGGATGCAAAGCGCTTCTTGCCCCAGGTTATTCGCGGCTGCCTCCAGAATCGTTGCTTCCCAGTCTCCGAAGGCGGGCAATTGCGGGACTTTTGCTATATAGACGATATCGTGGAAGGTATTCTGCGTGCGCTGCGCGCCCCGGAAGCCTGCGGGCAGGTGATTAACCTGGCTTCCGGTATACCGGTAAGCATCCGTTCCACGATCGAACAGGTTTGTGCGCTGGTCGGGCAGGGGCAGCCGGATTTTGGAAAGATTCCATACCGCCAAGGGGAAAACATGGCGCTGTGGGCTGATACCCATCTCGCGCATGAATTGCTCGGCTGGTCACCGCAGGTGTCGCTTGAGGAGGGTCTTGCAAGGACTATCGAATATTACAGGAACCAAGACGGTGCAGCCTGATCAACCCCTCGTCAGCGTCCTGATGAACTGTTACAACGGAGAAAAGTATCTTCGTGCGGCGTTGGACAGCGTATTGGCCCAGACCTATCAAAATTGGGAGTTGGTATTTTGGGATAACCAGTCGACAGACGATAGCGCAGCAATCTGCAAAAACTACGCTGATTCCCGTATACGGTATTTTTACGCCAGTGAACATACCGAACTCGGTCCAGCCAGGATACAGGCCTTTCAGCAAATGCGCGGCGAGTTTGTAGCCGTGCTCGATGCCGACGATATTTCGCATCCTGATCGCTTGGCGAGACAAGCGGCATTCTTGAAGCAACACCCTGATGTAGCCCTTGTAGGCTCTTGGGCGCAATATATTGATGAAAAAGGAAAAATATTTGACGAATTCAAGCCGCCCTCCGACCAGCAAGAGTTGCAGGATTGTCTGGGATGGACCAATCCGATTGTGCATTCCTCTGCCATGTATCGGCGCCAATTGGCACAAGAAGTAGGCGGATACCCTGAAAATATAGTCTGGGCGCAAGACCTTGGGCTGACGCTGGCACTGGCCCAACGCGCGAAAATTGCGATGATAGCCGACTATCTGTGCCAGATAAGGGTGCTAACGGCCAGCATGACGCGATCCAGAAAATATCAAGCACTGGTTGCCGCCGAAACGTTATTGCTGTTCAAACGAGCAGTGGATTCACTGCCATTGAGCGCCAAATCGCGCCGCCTGAATCAGCGCACAATGGCAATTGCAGAAATCAAGCTAGGCCTTGCCTCTCTAAGGTCTGCTTCTTGCTGGGCGGGTTTGAAAATGGTTTTACATGGGCTTCTCAGCGCGCCCTCTGCTCTTTGGGGCAATGGCCCAGCACGCCGATTTTTTGGCGCAAAATTCTAAATGTGCGCTTCTGCTGCTCTGGACTTGATGGATAGGCAGAGATGATTGCCGCAATCACTGGTGGAACCGGTTTTATAGGGGAAAAACTGGTCGCCCGCCTTGCCGGGCGAGGCGACACCGTCAGGCTGTTTTCACGCAACCCGGAGGCTTCCGAAAAATCTTCTTTCGTGGAAGCATATAAATGTGACCTGGCAGCAACAGGGGTCAGCGAACTATCGGCAATGCTGGATGGCGTGGATGTTCTGTATCATTGCGCCGGGCAACTGAAGGATCCGCATACCATGCGCGCCTTGCATGTCGATGCAACGCAAAAATTGGCTGAGGCAGCCGCCCGGCGGGTTTCTCATTGGGTGCAGTTGAGCAGTGTTGGTGTGTATGGCCCGGTAACACAAGGATTGGTTGCTGAGGTTTCTGCCTTAAACCCGGTCGTGCAGTATGAGATCACCAAGGCTGAATCAGACAAAATCGTCATAGAATCCGCAAACAAAGGCGGTTTCAGTTACTCGATTTTGCGCCCCTCCAACGTGTTCGGCTCCGAAATGAGCAACCAATCATTGTTCAGCATGATTGCCATGATAGACCGTGGACTTTTCTTTTACATCGGGAGGCCTGGAGCATCTGCAAATTATATTCACGTAGATAATGTGATCGAGGGTTTGATACGTTGCGGAACCATGCCGCAAGCCAAAAACAGAACATACAATCTTTCCGATCACTGCACTATGGAACATTTCGTTGAAACGATAGCCGACGCGCTTAGCCACCCATCTCCACGGCTCAGGATCCCGAAGCCAATCGCACATTTGGTTGGTGGTACTTTAGGCAAAATTCCCGGATTCCCACTTACCCGTTCAAGGGCCAATGCACTGGATAATCGCTCGGCTTATCCGATATTGCGTATTCAGCAAGAACTGGGGTATCGCCACGTTATTTCAATGGAAGACGGGCTGCGCGAACTGGTTGCCGCATACAAACTAAAGACCAAGTGAATTGAGATGAAAAAGCTTTGCTTTGTCGCAACTATTCCCGCAGTAGTTCACTCTTTTTTGAAAGGGCACATTAACGCCTGCGCTGAAAAATGGTCAGTTCAAATAATCAGCGCGCCTGACAACGACAACCTGTTGAGCAAACTGAATGTGCAATTTACACCGCTGGCTATAGAACGCAAGGCTACCCCTTTGCGAGATATGTTAACCCTGATTCAGCTTGTACGAATATTTCACCGGGAGCGCTTTAATCTGGTTCATTCCATCATGCCAAAAACGGGATTTCTGTCAATGCTGGCTGCATGGATAGCAGGTGTTCCCAACCGAATTCATACCTTTACCGGCGAAGTTTGGGCGAACAAGCGCGGATGGAGACGCATGGTATTCAAGCAATTCGACAAGTTGATCGTCTTGTTTGCCACGCATATTCTGGTAGACAGCCCGTCGCAGCGCGACTTCCTGATAACTGAAGGCGTTTTGCCGCAAGGCGAGGGCCTTGTTATCGGGCACGGCTCCATCTGCGGCGTCGATGCACATCGGTTTCGCCCCGATGCACAAGCGAGAAATGCGGTGCGTGCCGAATTGGGAATAAGTTTGGAACAGACCGTAATTCTATTCCTGGGAAGGTTAAACCGCGACAAGGGAACGCTGGAACTTGCCGCCGCTTTTGCCGATATAGCGGCGCATCGCCCGGATGTCATGCTGGCGTTGGTGGGTGCCGAAGAAAATGTTTCTTTTGCGCGTGTACAAGAAATTTGTGGAAAGCATGGCGACCGATTGCGCAGGGTTGGCTTCACTCCCAACCCGGAGCGTTATATGGCTGCGGCTGACATTTTTTGTTTGCCCAGCTACCGGGAGGGCTTTGGGCAAGTCATTATCGAAGCGGGCGCAAGCGGTGTGCCCACTATAGCTTCGCGAATTTACGGCATTACCGATGCCATTGAAGACGGCAAAACAGGGTTGTTGTTTCCCGCTGGAGATGTCGCAGCACTTACGCAAGCTTTGCTAAGGCTGATCGCAGACCGCGAGTTGCGTAAAAAAATGGGCGAAGCTGCAATGGTTCGCGCACTGGAATTGTTTTCCAGCCAGAAAATTACCCGGGAAATGTTGGCGCTTTACAGCAAATTATTGTGCCGAAGTTGAGCGTTGCCAAGTTGTTGTTGGTTCGCGAGCTCGTAAAGAGCGATCTTCACGGCATTTAGAAGTAGGGTGTCAACCTGAATCCGGACGGGAACGGTGAGTTCATCACCTCCCGTCCACTTTTTCACTTCTGGCCAAAGCTTATTTTTCTCAATTAGTGTGATTAGCTCGAAAAAGCGCGTTACCTTAATTGGGCGCTGAGAATATTTGTATAACCTTGGCAACATTCCATCGAAAAATAGATCGTCGTTCTTTTGGGTACGCACCAATATCGCTTTCACGGCATTCTTCGAGTGGGCTGACCAGGCGAGTTTGTTTGCGGCATCCATGATGGTTTCTGTACTGCGCTGAACTCTTATTGGAACGAGGGAGCCATCAATCTGGACTCTTAAAAAGGCATCGATTCCTGCATTGCGCTGAACCGGAAGAATATCCAGTCCGGCTAGGAGCGATAAGGTTAGGCTTTTACTACGGAGAAGAGGCGATGGAATATCAGTGAGGAAGGCGCATGAAGGCGATGATGACACCGACAGCCACGGCCATGAACGCACCGAGCTTAATTGTGAGCCGATATTCAAGCGCCTGCATATCGCTACGCATGGAGGTAAAATTTTCCTTGGTGGATGCCTCCAGTCGAGCCACATCCGCCTTGGTGGCCGGCGTGGAATCCAACGCCTCTGCAAGAACATCGCGCAACGCCTCGGTTTCCGCCTTGGCCTGTGGTTCGGAAACACCCGCTGCGCGCAAGCGCTCAGTGTATCGGAGGGTATCGAAAGTTAGTGTACTCATGCCCAGCATACTACCCCACTTAACATTACAAAACAACTTCGGGTACAACGCGCGGCTATGGTTAGTCTTACTGTGTCACAAAGCGATCAAGGGATGCAGTGCAAGGCAAAATCGGGCGAAAAAGCGGAGTTTACATGGAGTAAATGAGCATTTTGAACCTGATTTTAACGCCGCAATGCGCCCTTCAGCGCTTTGTGACACAGTAAGA
>JACREB010000111.1 GCA_016218475.1 Nitrosomonadales bacterium
GAGGCAATCACCAGCCGTCCCCGGTTGATGTCTTCGGTGGGTCGCAGAACAGAACACGCGGGCCAAACGACGATCACGCTGACCGGGCAACATGCCGATTTCGGCAAGGCTCGGGCAGCCTTGATGCACGTCTCCGCCTTGTTTCAGGAGTGGGTTGCACGAGCTACGGAGCAGTTGAACCCGACAACTGTTTGGAACCTCGTTTGCGATCACATCAAGCGCGTTATCGCCAGCATCGGGCCTCCGCAAAACTTCCGATTGCTCGCAAATCTTGCGGGTGTGGGCGGCTAACTACGGTTTTTAGGTTCATGGACGAACCGGCGGTCGGCGAGGCCCGGCTCAAGATGCTCTCCTCCTTCGCCTACAAGGAACGCAAGAACCTCTCCACAGAATGGAAGATCGGCGAGGGGCTGGGCGAGGCCAATCTCGGCGGCAAAAAAGTGCTGATCGTGGACGACGACGTGCGCAACATTTTCGCGCTCACCGCCGCGCTGGAGCGCAAGGGCATGCTCGTGTCATCGGTGGAGAGCGGTCGTGCCGCCATAGACACGCTCAAGGCCAAGCACGACATGGACGGCTACGAAACCACGCGTGCGGTGCGCAAAATGGCGAAATTCAAGAAGCTGCCGATCATCGCGCTCACCGCCAAAGCCATGGACGGCGACCGCCAGAAATGCCTCGATGCCGGCGCCTCGGATTACCTCAGCAAGCCGGTCAACGTCGAGCAGCTCTCCTCGCTGATGCAGGTGTGGCTGTCAAGGTGAAAACCAAATCGCGGCGTGGACGCCGCTCCTACGGTGCCTTCGTAGGAGCGACCTCCAGGTCGCGACAGTTTTTCGTAGGGTGGGCAAACAGCTTCATCGTTTGCCCACGCGGTGTGCGATATGAGAAACCGCGTGGGCACAAAATCGTGCCCACCCTACGCACTGTCAAGGTGAATGCGGAATGAAACGGGCGCGGATTGCGGAGAGTGAAATGGTAAATGCAAACGAATCAAATTTGGAGAAAGGGGTTGAAATTCCGCAATCCGAAATCCGCATTCAATTGGGTCAAGCATGATCCTCGCGACGCCCCAAACCTTCGGCAATGAATGCCAGCACCAGCGTATTGAGGGATACCCCTTCGGCCTTGGCGCGGGAAGTCAGTTTGGCATGGATAGACTTCGGCACGCGGGCGACGAACTTGCCGGAAGCGCCGGGCGCCGTCGCGTCGTCCGGGCTGAAAGACGGCGCCGGAATCTCCCGCCCCATGTCATGCAACGCCGATACCACCGCCACGAACGCATCGCGCCCGTTCTCTACCGCCTCGGCCTCGGTTTCGCCATCCGACATGCACCCCGGCAGATCGGGAAAGGTAATCAGGAATCCGCCACCTTCCACGGCGGACAGCGGGCTGATGATGTGCGCATAAGCATCGAACGGCCATGGCGGGACGATGCGGGGAATTATTTTGACTCCAGTGCTCATGCTTGCAACTCCTTGATTTTATCGACCAGCGCCATGAACTGGCGCACATACACCGGCTTGACGGGCCGATGCGCGGGCACACTCACTATATCCGGCACACCAGGATGCGAAAACACATGATGGCTGCCTCCTTCACATCGGACAGACACGCCAAACTGACGCGCCACTGTCTGAAGCTGCTCGATACGCCAATCCAGCGGGTTGCGGTGCATGGCGTCGAGCAGTTTGGTAGCAGTGTTCATATATTGGACAGTATCGCCAATAACATCATTTGTCAACGCGGCGAACGAATCGATTGCGAGGATAAATTTGTTCTCTGAGAAAAATGGGTGGATAAGCGCAGCGCATCCACCAATTTAGGCTGGCACGGTGGATGCGCTGCGCTTATCCACCACCCTACGGCTCTCCCCTTGCGGTAGTGGCGCTTCCGCTCCCCCTCTCCCCTTGCGGGGTAGGGTGGGGGAAACGGGCATGGCGGGTTTCATCATCAGGTGTGGCTACTCGCCATGCCCGTTAGGCTGGCAGGATGTCCAGCCGTTTTATCAGTCATATTTCTTCTTCTTGATGTAGGTTTCGATGCTCTCTCGCGTCACTTCCCCATCCTGATAACTTACTTTCTTGCCGTTTGGCGCATATAGATAGCTGGTAGGCAGCACATTCAGCTCGCCGATTTGCTTCGTGACTTTGCGGTTACCCATTACGACCGGATAACTGATGCCATGCGCTTGAGCGAAATCGGTCACTTTGCTGCTGGATCCGGAGTCTATGGCAATACCGATCACAACCAGATCGCTGTCCTTGTGCGCATCGTGCAAACTGCTCAGTTCGGGAATTTCGCTCAAGCATGGCGGGCACCATGTAGCCCAGAAATTCACCAATACCCATTTGCCGCGATAATCCTCCAGACGGTGCATCTTGCCTTGCAAATCTTCCAGCGAAAATTCTGTCGCATGGACCGGAAACGACAAGGCCAGCAATAACAGGCCGCGAACCAGATTCTTGAATATTTCCATATTTCTAGTGCCCGTGTTTTTCGGGGTTATCCCCGCCTGATTCTTCGTCTTTGCCTGCACCGTGTTCTGCGGCATGGGTTAAATACAGCGCCAATGCGATCAGCGCAATGCTCGCGCCCAGATAAACCAGGTCGAGCGGCGTGGCCATTTTCATGTTGAGCGCTTCTTCAAACAAAGTGACGATCAGGATCATCAAAATCACTTTAGCCAACCTTGATTTCAGGTCGTCCAGATTGCTGATCACCAGTATCTTGCTGGAAGCCTTGCTACCGTGCGCCTGGTCAATATCGCTGATAAATAGTTCATACAAGCCCAGCGAAAAGATCAGCATCACCGTTGCCAGCAAATAACCATCCACCACCTCGACGATATGCGACACCGTGCTGTCATGCAGCGCCTTGCGCGCATCTTCAGCCATGCTCAAATCGGCATAGTGCAACGCGTGGCCGATCAAATACACCACGTCCACAGTGGCCATATAGAAAATTGTGAATCCCGCCAGCAGGCTGCCGACAACGGCAAACAGGATGACGAAGCGGCTGTTCCACAATGAGCCTTCAAATAGCTTCTCAAAGAAATTCATACCGGCACTCCAAAATAAAAACCGCGCATTAAAGCGCAAATTACCATCCCGATCAAGCATTCAAGAAGAGATGGGTGCATTCGAAAGTGGTGGTTAACCCCGTCCACCGTTCGCCCCGTCCACCGTTCGCCCTGAGCTTGTCGAAGGGCTGTTTTAAGCCGCTCATGGTTCGACAAGCCACGAACGGAGAGTTCCCACCACTTTCAAATGCACCCGATTAAGAGCACAAACCGGCGATGAAGCCATGCTCAGGTAATATGGATCGCTTTTAAAGCTCGCGGGAGAATATAGAAACTCAATGGCCATATGCTGACAAATACTGACAATCCCCCCACTCACTTATCGGGCCGCATGTCAACATTGAAAATAGAAGCAATAATTGCCTCTATTTGCCGGAATGGAATTGACGATCCAGCGTGATAGAATCATTCGAAGAATATTACTATTCCCTCCTGCCTTGCCCGCAAGCAAAAGACATCGATGCCGGGCTGCAACCCACTGATTATCATAAAAATAGCTTTCGAAGGAGCAATTGAAATGACGCAAGAAATCAGCACCGAAGTGCTGCTGGAAAAATATGCGGAGCCCGGTGAAACCTCCATTGAGGATGTACGCCGCCGCGTGGCACGCGGCTTGGCGCAAGCCGAGAAACCGGAACAGCGCGAAAAATGGGAGGAAGCATTTTTCTTGGCGCAGGAAAACGGCCTGGTGCCTGCCGGGCGCATCAACTCGGCGGCCGGATTAAAGATACAGGCGACCCTGATCAATTGTTTTGTGCAACCGGTGGGAGACGCGATCTCCGGCATCAGCAACGGCAAACCTGGTATTTACGACGCGTTGCAGCAAGCCGCTGAAACCATGCGGCGCGGCGGCGGCGTCGGCTATGATTTTTCGACCATCCGCCCCGAAGGCGCGATGGTCAAGGGCACCAATTCCCGCGCCAGCGGGCCGATTTCCTACATGCGCGTATTCGACCGCTCCTGCGAAACCGTCGAATCGGCCGGCGCGCGGCGCGGCGCACAGATGGGTGTGCTGCGCTGCGACCACCCAGACATCGAAAAATTCATCCACGCCAAGGACAAGGGCGACCTGCGCAATTTCAACATCTCCGTCGGTGTCACGGATGCCCTGATGCACGCCGTGGAAAACAACGAAGACTTCGATCTGGTGCATGTCGCGGAACCGTCTATCTTGCTCAAGGAACAAGGCGCGGCGAAACGCGCCGACGGCGCGTGGGTGTACCGCAAAGTGCCCGCCGCCGAGCTGTGGAAACAGATCATGGAAAGCACCTACGACCATGCCGAGCCGGGCGTATTGTTCGTCGACCTGATGAACCGCGACAACAACCTCGGCTATATCGAAGTGATCGAAGCGACGAACCCGTGTGTTACCGCTGATACCTGGGTAATGACTGATCTTGGCGCACGCCAGGTGAGCGATCTGATCGGCAAACCCTTCACCGCATTGATCGATGGCAATTCCTATCCGACCGAATCGCAAGGCTTCTTTTTCACCGGCGCCAAGCCGGTGCTGCGCCTGAAAACTGCCGAGGGACATTCCTTGCGCCTGACCGCAGACCACCCGGTGCTGCGCGTTTCCAGCATGACGCGCCATACGCTTGAAACGGAGTGGACCAAAGCAGGCGAACTGCGCACCGGCGATCAAACCGTGTTGCACGACCATCGCGCCATGCAGGCCTGGAGCGGCGCACATAATGAAGATGCCGGGTATCTGATCGGCTTGCTGATCGGCGATGGCACGCTCAAGAACGACAAAGCCGTGCTGAGCGTTTGGGATTCCGCCGCGTTGAAAATCGCCAACGGCGGAGACATGCACCCCTCCGCTGGGGTTGCCGGTGTCATGCGTGCCGCCGAACAGGCGGCACGCTCGTTGCCGCATCGCGCCGATTTCAACGGCTGGCAAAAACCTGTCGAAGGCCGCGGCGAATATCGTCTGGCGACAGGCGCGCTACGCACGCTGGCGCTGGAGCTGGGACTGACGCCCGGAAACAAGCGGTTCACTGCGGCGATGGAAACCGGCTCGTCCGATTTTTATCGCGGCGTATTGCGCGGCATGTTCGATGCCGATGGTTCGGTGCAAGGCTCTCAGGAAAAAGGCATCAGCATTCGCCTGACGCAGATCGACCTCGGCAATCTTGAGGCTGTACAGCGCATGCTGCAACGTCTCGGCATCATCTCCACCATCTACCGGAATCGCCGCCCTGAAGGCATAAAGACATTGCCGGACGGCAAAGGCGGCTCCAAAAAATATTCCTGCCAGGCGCTGCATGAACTCGTCATCAGCGGCGAGAACATCGGACGTTATGCCGGGCTGATCGGTTTTGCGGATAGCGGCAAGACGGACAGGTTGAATGGCTTGCTGGCCAATTATCAGCGTGTGCCAAACAGGGAACATTTCGCCGCAACCGTGCTGTCACTGGAAAACGATGGCGTGGAAGACGTGTACGACGTGACTGTTGCCGATGTGCATGCCTTCGATGCGAATGGCTTGTATGTCCACAACTGCGCGGAGCAACCCTTGCCGGCTTACGGCTGCTGCTGCCTGAGTTCGATCAACCTGACCCGCATGGTGGACAACCCATTCACCGCCCAAGCTGCCTTCAATTATGAGCAGTTCAAACAACTGGTGCATGTCGGCGTGCGCATGCTGGACAACGTGCTGGACGTCACCTCCTGGCCGCTGCCCGAACAGCTTCAGGAAGCCCAGAACAAGCGGCGCATCGGGCTGGGCTATACCGGGCTGGGCGATGCGCTGGTGATGTTGGGCCTGCCCTATAACACCGAAAAAGCGCGAACATTTGCCGCCAAACTGACTCATGTCATGCGCGATGAGGCTTATCTCGCTTCGGTGGATCTGGCCATCGAACGCGGCGCTTTCCCGCTGCTGGATACCGAGCAATACCTCGCCGCGCCGCGCTTCGCCTCGCGGCTGCCGGAAAAGATCAAGGACAAGATACGCAAACACGGCCTCCGCAACAGCCATCTGTTGTCGATAGCGCCCACCGGCACCATTTCGCTGGCGTTTGCCGACAATGCTTCCAACGGCATCGAGCCGCCGTTTTCCTGGTTCTATACGCGCAAAAAACGCATGATGGACGGCAGCACCAAGGATTACCAGGTGGAAGACCATGCCTGGCGCGTATACCGGAAAATGGGCGGAGATACGGACAACCTGCCGCCCGCGTTCGTGACCGCGCTGGAAATTTCGGCGATCGACCATATGAAGATGGTGGCCGCCGTTGCGCCGTTTATCGACACGGCAATCAGCAAGACGGTCAACGTGCCCGCCGACTATCCTTACGAAAATTTCAAGGAACTCTATACGGAAGCATGGAAAGCCGGCCTGAAAGGGCTGGCAACCTATCGCCCCAACACCGTTCTGGGTTCCGTGCTGTCCGTCACACCGGCAAAAACGGAAGAACAGCCGCAGGATCTGCTGTTTGACCAGGATCGGCGCATTGTGCTGGAGGCTGCACCGAAACCTTCTCTCGCCTCGTTGCGCTGGCCTGGGCGCCCGAAATTGCCGGGCGGCAGCGACGGCTGGGCATCCCAGGTGGTCAAGCATCCGCTCGGCAGTTTCGTGACCTTTGTTTCCCACACCGAGAATGGCAACAAGCATCCTTTTGAAGTCTGGGTGAACGGCTCGGAGCAGCCGCGCGGGCTGGGTGCGCTGGCGAAATCGCTGTCGATGGATATGCGCGCGCGCGATCCGGTGTGGTTGCGCATGAAACTTGAAATGCTGATGAAAACCGCCGGCGATGACACCTTCGACATGCCGATGCCGCCTGACGGCGAAGCGAAGCGCATGCCCAGTCTGGTGGCGGCGTTTGCGTATTTGTTGAAATACCGCATCGAGCAACTGGGCGCGCTTGAGGTAAAAGAAGGCGTCACCACGCCGATGATGGACGCATTGTTCGCCAAAAAGGAACCGAAGACCGGCACCGATGGCACGATGAGCTGGACCGTGGATATTTCCAACGCCGGCGCCGGCGACGACTTCGTGCTGGGTCTGAAGGAACTGGTGCTGCCGGACGGACAGCGCCGCCCCTACTCGATGTGGCTGTCCGGCGTTTATCCGCGCGCCCTGGACGGCCTGTGCAAGGTGCTGAGCCTCGACATGCGCGTCATCGATCCGGCCTGGATCGGGATGAAGCTGCGCAAGCTGCTCAATTTCGGCGAACCGCTGGGCGACTTCATGGCGCGCGTGCCGGGCGGGGAAAAGATGGAAAGCTACCCCTCGACGGTTTCCTACGTCGCCAAGCTGATTATTCACCGCTACGCCATGCTCGGCATTCTCGACGAGCACGGCTATCCGGTACAGCAAATGGGCGTGCTGGAAGTCCCCGCCACGCAGAACAAGTCATCCGGCATCAAACCGATGACCGGCAAGGTCTGCAAGGAATGCGGCAACGCCACGCTGATCAAAAAAGACGGTTGCGAGTTCTGCACCAGTTGCGGGACAATCGGGGCGTGCGGATAACATTTCTCGGAAGGAAACTGCTGCTGGCAGAAATGGCATGATGACCAGTGTTGATAACGACCCGCTCGGCGTGTTTGGCGCTTCAAGCGATGTAGAGCCGATTGAATCGTTTCCGCCGGAAGACGGCAGGGAACACCGCAGGGAAACCCGCTACAGGGTCACGTGGAAAGTTGACATCGCTATCGAAGGCCAGGACTTGCATGACGGGAGACTCAACGATATTTCCCTGCATGGGGCGTCAATCCTGCTCGGGCGCAACCTTAAAGCCGACACCGAAGTAACGCTGCGCATTTACATACCCTCAATAACCGGCCCTTACCCGCCGACAGTTCTGACAGTTCACGGCATGACGCGCTACACCGTACACGATTCGGATGACCTGCTTTTCAGGGTTGGCATTGCTTTTACCGAATTTGACATGGTTTCAGACCGCGGCTACCTGGATGCGCGCCTGACGAGCCACCATCTGGAAATCACGTAGCGACCACATCAGAAAAATGGTACATTAAACTTAATACATCCCGTACCGCACTAGAATCGAATTCATCAGCAACAACCATGCATGCCGATATCGAAAAAGCCATAAAGGAGCTGGTATCCAAGGGCATCAAGCTTCCGCCGCAGCCCAAGGTGCTGATCGAGCTGCAAAAAAAGCTCGCC
>JACREB010000112.1 GCA_016218475.1 Nitrosomonadales bacterium
TCTTTGTGCCCACGCGGAAATAATCTCCGCTGACCGCGTGGGCACAAAGACGTGCCCACCCTACCTGGCTTGACCAAAACGATGGGTAACGGAGTTGCAACCCGCAGGAGGTTATCGAAGTTCGGGGGTTATAGGCTGACAAATGCCAACAATAAGCTGACAAATACTGACAGTTCACCGCGCGCTCATTCCCCTCGGATAAATTGCAGGATGGGCGAGGCGATAAGAAACTGCGTCTTTCCCGCGCAGGCGCATATGCGCTAATTTATCTTGTTCCTCCCCCTTCAAGGGGGAGGTTAGGTGGGGGATGGGGGCGGCTATTCATGTAATCTAATAATCTAACCCCATCCCCACTCCAACCCTCCCCTTGAAGGGGAGGGAGAAATGCTCTGGTGTATTTAAGTTAGCGCTTATGCGCGCAGGTGGGAATGACGTGCCAATGGGTTATTTGAGTGGAATCACAAAAGCACTACCGCACCACAACCAGCGGGCGGATAAATTTGTAACCTATGCCGCGCACCGCTTGCAGGGGATTGCCGCCGTTATCCGAACCCGGCAGTTTGCGCCGCAACCGGCTCATGCAGGTTTCAAGGGCGCGCGGGTCATAATGGGACGGATTCTTGCCCAAGGCTTTAATCAAAGTGTCGCGATCCGCCTGCTGGTTATCCGCGCCGGCCATTGCCAACAATAGCGACAATTCCCAACTGGTCAGCAGGATCGCGGGCGATTTTGGCGGCATCAATTCGGATCGCGCCCGCAGCAGTTGCCAAGGTTGCTCCCTGGGCGGCAATGAATTGGGGCGCGCGGAATCGAGGCGCACAGAATTAAGACGTATGGACATATTGTCGATGAGCGCCAGCAGCTCGGCAAAATTGACCGGTTTGACGAGATAATTATCCGCCCCTGCAAGGCGGCACTCGATACGGTCGGTTCCCCGGTTGAGCGCCGTAACCATGACGATGCCGACCGAGGTGCCGAATCTCCCGCGCAGCCGCTCCGCCAGCGCGGCGCCGGTCTTTCCCGGCAGGCAGTAGTCGAGCAGCACGATTTCCGGGTCAAATTGCGACAAGCAGCTTTCGAGTTCGCCGCCGTTCGTCGCACCGCACACTTCATGGCCGGAATATTCGAGAAAAGAAACCAGCTCTTCGAGTTGTCCGATATCATCTTCTACTACGATAATGCGTGTCATAAGGCCACCCCGGATCAGGAGATTTTTTTCTGGAGATTGGAATTCCATGTCAAATTTACACAACCGCATGCATAGCATACAACTATTTTTAACCGGGCTCAGCCTGCAAACCCGCTTTCTGCTGATCTTCGGGGCATCGGCGCTATTATTTGCGCTGGTGACCTGGTTTGCATTCAACGGCGTCGCCGAGCGGATGATAGAGCGCATCGGCGCGCGTTTTGCCGAAAAACAGGCGCTCTACACCCGCCATATGGCGGATACCCCCCAATCCGGCATAACGAGCCTGTTCATCGACCGCAACGAGGCCATCCAGATTTACCGCAACACCGGCAGCATCGATTTTTCAGGTATCGCCATATCTTCTGGCCAGAAGCGTTCGATCGACCAGTTGCTGGATAACCCGGAAGACCGCGCATGGGTGCGGCAAACCATCGGTCAATTTGAAAATGCCGGTTCGCCCGCTACGGCAAAATCCGTGTACCTTAAAGGCCAGCGCTATCTTCCCAACTCTTTGGCGGCGACAAAATTCGTGCATATCAAGGGTAAGCCCTATCTCGCCAGTATGGTGGCGTTGCCGGAAGCGGGCTGGTACGACATCACCCTGTTCGACCTGTCCGTCCTGCTGCCACGGCATGATTTTCTGGAAGTGGCGCTGGCGATTGGCGGAGTCTCGTTCGGCCTTATGATGGTCTTGTTATTCTCCCTGCGCAGGCTGGTGCTGCGGCCCGTTGCCGTCCTGACCGCCGCCTCCGACCGTATCCGCCGGGGCGATTACGCGGGCGCTCCGGCAGAAAAAGGCGGCGGCGAAATCGGGCAACTGACCGCGCAATTCCAGGCCATGCGCCACGCCGTCCACAAAACGCACAACTGGATGGAAGAAGAGATCGAGAAGCGCACCCGCGAGCTCAGCGATGCCAAGGAAATGCTGGAAGTCTCGCTCCAGCAGGAAAAAAACAGCCGGGAAAACCAGGCCAACCTGCTGTCGCTGATGGCGCACGAAATCCGCAATCCGATCGCGGTGATCGGCAATACCGCGCAAATGCTGAACGCGCTGGCGCAAACCGGGCAACCCGATTGGCGGCCGCGCATCGAGAAAATCATGGGTGCGGTGCTGCAACTCGCATTGCTGATGAACAAATTCCTCGACGAAAACCGCATCAACATGAAAGACAACGAGCTTGACCTGCGGATGGGCGATCTCAATATTTTCTGCGAGGAACTTGCGGACACGCTTGCGGCAAACCATGGCCGTTCCATCAGCTATGCGCCATGGGGAGGAGATGCCATGCTCGCGGCGGACTGGCATCTGATCGGCATCGCCATCGGCAACCTTATCGACAACGCAATCAAATACTCCCCGCCGGACAGCGATATCGGCCTGCGCATCGTGCAGGATAAGGCAAACATGCTATGCGTCGAGGTGACCGACCAGGGACATGGTATTGCGCCGGATATCCAGCAACGCATTTTTGTCGAAAAATTCATCCGTGGGGAGCACGGAAGCAAGATACGGGGAACGGGTCTCGGCCTTTACCTGATTAACTGGATTGCCATATCTCACGGGGGGTATGCCGAAGTTTCTTCAACGCTTGGCAGCGGCAGCACTTTCCGCTTGTGCCTGCCACAGCGGAAGCTGGCCTGATTCCATTTCACGACCAACAGTTTTGCAGGGTGGGCAAACGGTTTTATCCCAAATAATCCATTAGCCCGTCATTCCCTGTCACCCTCGCGAAAGCGGGGGGAAAGCGGGAATCCAGCTAAACAAACGCGCCGCGAAGCGGACAAAACCATGTTTTTGGCTCGCTACGCGAGGATTATTCAATCAACTGGATTCCCGCTTTCGCGGGAATGACGCAGTTTGTTACTAATGAACTATTTGGGTTTATCGTTTGCCCACATGGAAGCATGGTAGGTGGGCAGAAGAACGGTGGGCACAAAAACCGTGCCCACCCTACGGTTACCGCAGGGTGCATTCGAAAGTGGTGGACGACAAGCAAAAACCCCTCTCCCCTTGCGGGAAGGGGTGAAAACCGCTACCCGTCCACCACTTTCAAATGCACCCGTTACCGCACGGTTCCTTGCGCTTCTTCCCGCGAAAGCGGATCATCGGCAACGCCGCCAAGCTGGCCGGACATCTTCAAGTCGCCCGGAACCAGGGGAGAATCCGGTTTAACTTGATCGCTCTCCGGTTCAACCTGCACGGCAGCAACCGCATTTTTATCTGACTGCTTTATTGTAGATCGAGCGGGCGCTTTAACTTCGGCAGGCTGAGCCGCTTCATGCTGTGTATAAAATACCGGCAGCGAAAGCCCGATGAGCGCCGCAATGGCCGAGGACAGTCCGGCGACTTTCGCCAGCCGGATAATTTTTGCTTTCTTGCGCATGCCCGCCATCAATTGAAGCGCTTCAACTTCGGTGCGATACTCTTCGATTTGCGCGCTGAACAGCGCATTCTCCCGCTCGTTTAACTCGATGCGTTGCTGCTCAAACAGCGTTTTTTCTTTTTCCAACGCTATCCTGTTTTGCGCCGCTTCGATGGCTTTCCGCTCGGCGATCCCGCGTTCGGTCAATGCGGCGCTGGCTTCCTCTTCGGATTTTACCCTCGATTCGATTTTGGCCAGCACCCGTTGTTCGATTTCCAGTTTCTCCCGCTGTTGTGCCAGCAATTTTGTTTCTTCCTCGTGCTGTCGAAGGGCGATCTGTTCGGCTTGTTCGGCGGCAAGAATTCTTTCGCATGCCAGCTCGTATGCGGCCTGTTCGGCTTTCAGCCGCGCCTGTTCGACCCCGATGGCGCGCCGCTCTCCGGCAACACGCCGCTCGATGGCCTCGGCAACGGACAGCGCAGTTTCCTCATGCTGCCGTTGAGCCGCCTCGATGATTTCCCTGGCGCGATCCAGGGCGGCCTGTTCTGCCGCGATTTTTTCCTCCTCGGCCTGCACCGCCATACGCTCCTCTTCAAGGCGCGTCTTCATGACCTTTTCCGCATTCCCCGCCAGCGACCGGAAATGCGAGGCCTGCGCAAGCAGTTCGCGCTCATGGGCGAGATGGCGCTCCTCGTGTTCGAGCAACTGGGTTTCGATATGCTCGCGCTGCTTGGCGGCCAATGCCGCCTTCTCCTCAGCTTCGGTACGTTTACGCGCAACCACCGCCGCCTGCGCTTCGCAACGCAGGCGTTCCTGTTCCGCTCCGGCAGCCTTGCGCGCCTCTTCGGCGCGGCGCTTTGCCATGTTTTCCGCGCGCACCATCGCCGTATCGCGAGCCTGTTCCGCTCCGGCAATCTGCTTGCTGAAGGCCACCGCGGCGAGCGCCTCGGCACGAATCTTTTCTTCCTCGGTCTTGAGAGCCCTGCTTTCAGTCTCCGCGCGAACTTTGGCAATATTCATGGCGCGCGCCGTTGCGCGTTCCATATCCAGCGCGTCCCGCACGGCTTGCCCGTTCAATTTTTCCGTCGCCTCGGACATCCCCTTGGCGCGCTTCTCGATTTCAATGCGTTCGAGACCCGCCTTGATGGCACGCTGCTCGGCGGCTACGCGCTCTTCGATCATGGCCGTGGTGCGTTTCTCGATTTCGGTATTCTGTTCGGCTATGCGGCGCGCCTCCTGCAATGCGGCAGCGCGTTCGTTTGCCGCCGCAATCTCCCGTGTTTCCGCCTGCAACCTCATGTCCAGCTCATTGGCGGCGCTCAATTCCGCTTCGGCGCGCTGTTGCGCGAGCACGGCCAGATCCATCTCCGCCTGAAACCGGTGCGCGGCCGCCTGATTGGCTATGGTTTCGGAAGCCAGCCGATCCTTCGCCTCCTGTTCCAACTGGCGCAACGAGGCGTTGGTTTCCTCTTGCTGGCGCAGTATTCTTTTATCGACATCGGTCTGGGCCAGCAATAATGCGGCCGCATCCCGCTCGGCCTTGAGTTTGCGTTCGGACACCGCCCGCGCTGCCGCCTCCGCCTCGGCGTGTTTTCTTGCCGCCTCGAACGCCATGCGTTCATTTTGTTCTCTCGCTTCGGCATCGGCTCTTGCCATATCCTCGGCAAGTTTGCGTTGAGCGGCAACCTCCGCAGCGGCCTGGTCCGCTGCCGCGCGTGCATGGGCGGCCTGCTCGGCATCGCGGTAGGCGGCAAGCCGCGCCTCGATCTCATTCAGCGCAAGCGACTCGGCACGCGATCTCGCGTCTGCGGCTTCGGCGGCAGCCTGCTCGGCCTTGAGCTTGGAAGCCGCCAGCGCGACCACCTGCTGCTCCCTGTTGATCTTGTCTCCGACGGCCTGCGAGATAGCCTTGTCCGTCGATTCCTTTTCGAGGACGAGCTTCGCAAATTCCTGTTCCATCCTGGCGCGATTTTCCGCCGCCTGTGCGGCGCGTTGCTCGGCCTCGGTGCGCTTGTGCCTCTGCTCCATTTCGCGTTGATCTGCTTCCGCCCGGTTTCTTACCGCGCGCACTTCTTCGGCTTCGCTTTCCGTCCGCAGTATCGCCATGTCCCGCAATTGGGACTCAAGCCTCAACTTTTCATCCGCGTGGTTCTTTTGCGCCTGCTCTGCCGCAATGCGCTCCGCCCTGGCCCGCTCGGCGCGGGCCATGGTTTCGGAGACAGCGATCTGCATGTGATGAATTTCTGCTTCGGCGCGCAACTGGGCATCCTGCTCCGCCTTGCGCTGCTGCTCGATCAATGCCGCCAGCTCGCGCTCCATCTTGGTCTTGCTCTCGGCGGCGGCACGCACGGTTTGCTCGTGCTGGAAACGCTGGTTCAACTCCTCCTGCGCCTGCTGTTCCGCACGCAACCTCGCCTGGTTTTCCTCCTGGAGCCGCCGCTCGCCGGCCAATTTCTCCTGCAACTCGCGGGCCAGTTTTTTCTCCGCTTCCAGTTTGGCCCGGACCATCTCGGCGTGCCTCGCCACATCCTGACAGTTGGCCTCAATTTGCGCGGCCAGATCCATTTCTGACCGTGTCCGCGCTTCGGCCACCGCCCGCGCATGCGCTTCGGCACGGGCGCGCGCCTGCGCGGAAAGACTCGCCTCCGTTTCGGCCTCCAGGCGCGCCTTGGCTTCCTGAATGGCTTGCGTCTCGGCGATATATTCCTCGTCGCCGTTGGTGACTAACCGGATATTGGTTGGCTTTGACATGGTGTTACCCCTCGTGACGGCCGATGCGCGGATCAAGCCGGTTTTTGAACCGGTTTTTGACTGGCTGCTATGATGCCAAGATAACAGCATGGATGGCAAGCAAAACGTAGAACAGCGTGGGAAAATCGGGTTATTTCAGGTGAGCGCCTCAACGGCGCCGAGAAAACCGCGAGCCGCCAATGGCGGCTGGTTTTCTCCTCCCCCTTCAAGGGGAGGGAGCCAAGTTCCTCCCCCTTCAAGGGGGAGGGTGGGGATGGGGGTGAATGGCGCCACGCGTACGGCAAATCATGCGTGACGCGACACTAGCCATTCGACCAGGCTGCAAACAACCGCAGCCAAGTCGCTGGTTATCCCGCTTGCGGGGAAAAGCCGGGTAGGGGAAAACGGTCATGGCAAGTTTCATCATCGGGGGCGGCACATTTTCCATGACAGTCAGCCCGCGCAAAATCGCGCAAAATCGCGGTTGTGGAACGCATGGGCTTTTGCTAGAATCGCGCCCTCGATTTTTTGGTAGAAGGTAGTTCGTTTATGACAACTGTACGAGTTAAGGAAAATGAGCCGTTCGAAGTCGCGATGCGCCGCTTCAAGCGTTCCGTGGAAAAAACCGGCCTGCTGACCGATCTGCGCGCCCGCGAGTTTTACGAGAAACCCACCGCAGAACGCAAGCGCAAGCTGGCCGCCGCAGTGAAGCGCCATTACAAGCGCCTGCGCAGCCAAATCCTCCCCCCCAAGCTTTATTGATTCCGACTTACTGATTTGCCGCATTCGCTCCGGATGCAGCAACCGGTTCAGATATATGAGTCTCAAGCAGCAAATCACCGAAGACATGAAAACCGCGATGCGCGCCAAGGATGCGGCGCGCCTCGGGGCTATCCGCCTGTTGCTTGCAGCCATGAAACAGCGCGAGGTCGATGAACGCATCGAGTTGTCGGATGCGGACGTGGTCGCCATTATCGAAAAAATGAACAAGCAGCGGCGCGATTCCATCAGCCAGTATGAAGCGGCGGGTCGCCAGGATCTGGCGGATGTCGAGAAGTTCGAGATGAGCGTGTTGGCCACCTACATGCCGCAACAGATGAGCGAAGCCGAAGTTGCCGCAGCCGTGGCCGAGGCGATAGCCGCCACCGGCGCGGCCAGCACGCAGGACATGGGCAAAGTGATGGGCGCGATCAAACCCAAGTTGGCCGGACGCGCCGATATGGGCAAAGTCTCCGCGTTGATCAAGGCGCAACTATCCAAGTAAGCCCGGCTTTGTCATTCCGGTGCAGGCCGGAATCCAGCCAATTAAAACGACTGGATGCCGGGTCAAGCCCGGCTGACGAAAATCCTTAAAAAACTGTCTTGACGTAAAGGCGGTGCTGGCGTGATTCCAAAAAGCTTCATTCAGGATCTGCTCAATCGCCTCGATATCGTCGATGTGGTCGAGCGCTACGTGCCGCTCAAAAAAGCGGGCGCAAATTTCGTCGCCTGCTGCCCGTTCCACAACGAAAAATCTCCCTCGTTCACCGTCAGCCAGGCCAAGCAGTTCTACCATTGCTTCGGTTGCGGCGCGCATGGTACGGCGATCGGCTTTGTCATGGAACATGCCGGGCTCGGCTATGTCGAGGCAATCGAAGAGCTGGCGCGCAGCGTCGGCCTGGACGTGCCGCACGAGCGTTCCGCAGCGGGAGATGCACAGAGAGAGTACGCCCGGAAAGCCGCGCCGGATTTGTATGAAGTGATGCAAACCGCCACGCGCTATTACCGCGAACAACTCAAGCAATCGCAGCGCGCAATCGACTACCTCAAGCGGCGCGGACTGAGCGGCGAGATCGCCGCAAAATTCGGCATCGGCTACGCGCCGGACGCATGGCAGAACCTCGCCGCCGCCTTCCCGGATTACCAGAGCGACACGCTGACCGAGACCGGCCTGGTGATCGCCGGCGACGACGGCAAACGCTACGACCGCTTCCGCGACCGCATCATGTTCCCCATCATCAACGTGCGCGGGCAGGTCATCGGCTTCGGCGGGCGCGTGCTGGACAAGGGCGAACCAAAATACCTCAACTCGCCGGAAACGCCGCTGTTCGAAAAAGGCCGCGAACTGTACGGCCTGTTTCAGGCGCAGAAAGCCATTCGCGGCGGGCAGCAAGTGCTGGTCGTGGAAGGCTACATGGATGTGGTGGCACTCGCGCAACTCGGCGTGGAATATGCCGTGGCGACGCTGGGCACGGCGACCACGCCGTACCATGTGCAAAAACTGCTGCGCCTTGCCGAGCACATCGTGTTCAGTTTTGACGGCGACAAGGCCGGGCAGAAGGCGGCATGGCGCGCGCTGGAAAACGCGCTGTCTTATTTGCAGGACGGCAAGCGCATCAGCTTCCTGTTCCTGCCGGTCGAACATGATCCCGACAGTTTCATCCGCGAATTCGGCAAGGATGCTTTCGAGCAGCGCGTGCGGGAGGCGATGCCGCTGTCCGGATATTTGCTGCGCGAGGTCAGCGCGGAACTGGACTTGCGCACCCAGGAAGGGCGCAACCAGTTATTGCAGCGCGCCAAACCGCTGCTGACGGCGATCACCGCACCGGCTACAGCATTGTTGCTGCGCAAGGAAGTTGCCGCACTTTCCGGCGTGAGCCAAGAAGAGCTGGAGTCGTTGTACGAAATCAAACCAGTCGCGCGTGGGGCGCGCAAGCTTTTCCAGAAAGTCGGCCGCGCGCCGCCATCGGCGAACCGGCTGCTGTTGCAATGCCTGATCGCGCAGCCCGCGCTGGGGGCGCAAGTTCCCGCCGGGTGGCATGGCGAAGGGAGCGATGCCGAGGCGGTCGCCGCAGTGCTGTATGTGTTACGTGAGAACAGCTTTGCGATGAGCAGCCCCGCGCTCACACAATCGTTCCAGGGTACGGCGCATGAAAAAGCCCTGGCTGCCGCCGAAGCGGATATGCTCGATTGGGGCGAGAATTTCGATGTGGCCGCCGAGTTTGCCGGGTTGTTGGGCAAGCTTGAAGACGGGCAGCGCCGCCAGCAATTTCAAGCCTTGCAGGCGAAGTTGACACCGGGCGGCTTGTCGAACCTGACCGAACAGGAACGTGAGCAGTATTTGCAATTGTTGAAACGCGGCTGATTGCATTTTCTAAAAGCTTTTGCGATCTTTGGGAGTAATTCCAATTCCAAAAGCACATTTTCGTAGGGCGGGCTCTGCCCGCCGGATATAGTTGTCGGGCAGAGCCCGACCTACGGATTATTTTCCGTTTGAGGGAGAAATAAGCTTACTGTGTCACAAAGCGATCAAGGGATGCAGTGCAAGGCAAAATCGGGCGAAAAAGCGGAGTTTACATGTAGTAAATGAGCATTTTGAGCCTGATTTTAACGCCGCAATGCGCCCTTGATCGCTTTGTGACACAGTAAGACTAAGGAAGCACTGAATAAGTCCGTTCGCCCTGAGCCAAGTAAACCCCGCATACGCGAGGATTATTCAATCAACTGGATTTCTGCTTTCGCGGGAATGACGCAGTTTGTTGCTAATGAACTATTTGGAATAAATCCATCCATGCGAGCTACGGCTGCTGCTGCACTGGCGCCAACTGCTTGGCCCGGTCAAAGTCGGTCTCGGCACCCTTGGTGTCGCCCGTCTTTTGTTTTACACGGCCGCGACTCCGGTAAGTGCCGTCAAACTTCGGATCGATCTCAATCGCCCGCGTATAGTCGGCTATGGCTCCATCGAAATCGCCATTCAGCTCTCTCGCATCGGCACGGGCGCTGTACATGACATCCTTGTATTCCCGCTCAAATTCGATTGCGCGCGTGTAGTCGGCAATGGTGCCGCCGTAATCGCGTTTTTGTTTTTTCGCGTTGCCGCGCATCAGGTAATGCATGCTGTTTCCCGGCTCAAGTTCGATGGCGCGGTCAAAATCGGCGATTGCACCATCGTAGTCACCGTTTCGCAGCTTCAGGTTGCCGCTCCCGAGCCGGCGTCCGCTCGACTCTTCCGGCACCGGCAGCTCGCCGACGCATGCGGTGCGCGGCACGGTGGCGCTGGAGGCGAAGCTCCAGCTATCCTTATACCCTGACACCTCGGTAACACCCCTGAGACTGCCCGGCCACATGCTGAAATGGCCTTTCCCACCCTTGTCGAATACCGCACGGATACCGACAGTCTGGAGATTGAACCGGTTCCATGCCCGCAAATCCGACTCGTAGCGCGCATAGTCCTGATCGGTTTTAGGGGAACCGCTAATATCGAGCCAGAGGCAGCTCTCCTGTTGAGTCCCGGTTTCGGAAGGGCAGGCGGTCATATTCTCGAAGTCGATCGTGATATATGCCACCACCCACAGCGTCTTGCCGTGATATTTGTCCGGGCTGGCAATCAGCTCGGCCAGCGACGCGCGCTCGCCGCACCCGGTATCCGGGGCAGCCAGAGCCGTGGTTACCAGACACCACGATGCGGCAAACAGGATTTTGCAGATGCGCCTTAATGTGCTCATGAATGCTCCCCCTTTTCGGTCGCTGCATCTCGCCCATCCTGCGCTCTTCCAGTCTGATCACCAGAATACCTTTAGCCCGAATTCCTTGTATTCGGAAAAACCGGCATCTTTTGAAACCAGCACGAGCGGCTGTTGGATGGCTTGCCAGATGATCATCCGGTCGAACGGGTCTTTATGTTTCACCTTGGGCAGCCGGTGGAAAGAAGCCGTTTCCTGCGCCGTCGGTTGAATAATCCCGATATGCATTTGCGCGGCGATGCCGGGCATATCGTCCGGCTTGCAGTTCACCAGATCGATCTTGCCCAAGGCGAATTTAAGGGAAATTTCCCAGAATGAAACAGTGCTCAGGCAAACCCGGTTTTCTGCTGAGCGGATTTCCTTTCTCGCCTTCGCGCTCAACTTGCCCGGCGAAAAAGCAGCCCACAGGAAAGCATGCGTGTCGAGCAGGCAATTCATGCGTCCAGCATTTCGTTATCGCCCAGCGCAAAGTCATCGTGGATGACGCAACGCGCACGCCCCCTCATCACCCCCAGAGTGCGTTCGGCTTGCGGCTTGACCTGGCTGTAGGGAACGATGGCCGCGATCTTTTCTTTCTTCTTGCCGTAGCTGATCGCCACCGGCTCACCGCTTCTGATCATCTGCCCCAACACCTCCGAAAATTGCGCCTTCAATTCGCCCACGGTCATCGTCTTCATGGATATTCCTTAAATATTTGATGGGGAAAGGTTGCCATTTTCGTGTCAAGTTGTCAAGAAACAAATTTCAATTCCAGTGCGTAGGATGCGGTGAGCTTGCGAACCGCATCAATCGCGAACGATGCGGTTCGTGCCTCACCGCATCCTACCGGGCTGCTCGCCCGCCGCGTAACCCGAAGTCAGGTAAAGCGCAGAGTAGGCGCGAGGTTGCTTTGCACAACAGCAGGGAGGTTGCTTTTGTCAAAACGCCCGGCTTCGTCATTTCGTCCAGCCTCGCCACTAATGCCATTGTACAAGCCAATGACATAGACATCGGCAACCCCATCCTTGTGGATCGCAAGAACGTATGCCGAGTCGTAGTCTGGGGTAAAGTCATCGTTGGCGAGGCGGATGGAACCTAGCGCACTCCAATCAGCACCATACAGCAGGGCGGAAGTTTCCGGTTTGAGTACTGTCGGTTCCACAAACGCACCGCCGCTCAGATTAAAGAGCATGGCCATGAAATTTGTGGCGTGCATCTGATCGAGGCTCACGCTGGACAGCATTTCCATCCCTGCATTCGCCGCCTTGCGCTCGGCCTCCAGCCGGGCGAATGAATCGATTCGGTAACGCACCTCCAAATCGCCGGAGGGCGAGCGCTCGGCATACTGATAGCGGAACACGCTGTTCTCACGCACCAGGCATGGCATGAAATCAGGCAAAGACCTGAACTCAATGCCAGCTTCCGCCAACAGCGTTTGAAAGTCCTGCGATTCTGAAGTCATCGGCATCTCCGTAGGGTGCATTCCATGCACCATGTTATTTCCCGTGTGTTTGGTGCATGGAATGCACCCTACGCTTGCTTCTATCACTTCCTGGTATCCGCGTGGGCACAAAATCGTGCCCACCCTACCCGGCTGGGCTAAGATGGATTCAAGTTCGAAGTGCATCCTATCGCGTTGGCCATTTTTATGCCGAAGCCGTAGGATGTGGTGAGCTTGCGAACCGCATCATTTGTCACGCGAACGATGCGGTTCCTTCGTCACCGCATCCTACCGGGCTGCTTTGATCGTTCACTCATAAAAGTGATTAGGGCACCCACCCTTGTTTTTGGCGCGAACATCAATGCCTTTTGCGTATACATCCGCGCCTCTGGTTAGCAAAAACTCCACCATTTCTTTTCTTCCTGCGTTAACGGCATAGTGCAACGGAGACCCGTATTTGCTCATCGCGTTGATATCCGCGCCTTTTGCCAGCAACAACTCGGCGACATTTTTCCTTCCCAGATGTGCTGTCCCATGCAGCGGCGTTTCCCCATCCGTATTCTTGTTATTAACATCCGCGCCATTGGCCAGCAACAACTCGACAATATCCGTCTTCTCTGAATTCGCCATCGCCCAATTCAGCGCGGTCTCACCATTGCCATCCTTGGCATTGACATCCGCACCTTGGGCCAACAGTGCTTCAACTTTCGCCTTGTCTCCATTTCATGCCGCCTGATGCAGGGGTGGGCGGTCAGAAGCATCAGCACTCGCAATCAGCGCCAACAAAGTGAAGACAAAAATAATCAGCTTGTCGGTAGTTTTCATAGCCCGTTCTCCCCCATTCAGAACCGTAGGATGCGGTTCGCAAGCTCACCACATCCTACGGGCTCTCCCTCTCGGTTATTTGGTTTTCCCCACCTTCGGCGCAGCCAATGGCCGTGCATATTTTTTCTGCGAAACGGAATCGGCAAAATGGAATATCCACTGCGCCTGTTTTTCATCGCCAATAGATAGCATATTCATGCCGTCTTCATGCAATTTTTCGACCCACTGGCGATCCCACTCCGCTATCTGCTTCTCTACCTCTATGCTGTTTTTATGTGCCGGTGATTCCTTTTTTTGCCGCTGCCGAAGCTCGTCGATCATGCTGTCCACCTGCGGCGCAATGGCCGGGTTCTCTTTCTTGACCAGTTCGAATTGGCGGATGGCCTTTGCGCTGTCGCCGTGCGATGCGCTATAAATGGCCGCGCCGAGCGGCGTGGCCGGCCCCGCCGCCGTTGTCTTGGGGCGATCCACCATCCACTGCGCGAGATCCACCGAGCGTTTCAGCGCGGCGTTGTTGGGGTCGCGAATGAGTGCGTCCTGCCACCAGGCGAGCGCCACCGGCCAATCGTGGTTGATCACCGCCTGAAAGCCCTTGGTGATGCGGTCGGCGGCGGGCGAGTTTTTGAGTTCCGGCACCTGGTCGGTGAGATGGGCGCCGTCGCGTGGCACATTGCGCGCATCCACTACCGAGGTGTCGGTGTGGGGCGCAGGCTTGCCCGGCTTCGCAATGGCCCCTTTGAAATTCGATTGACCGCCCAGACCGGCTGGCTCATTGCGGTTATCCACCACCGGGTCGCTGCCCCGCAGCCCTTTCAATCCGCTGTTGCCCGTGTCGAACCCACTTCCTTTGAGGCCGGAATCATCCGTGCCAGCTAGACCTTTGAGTTGGCTCATCGCCGAGCCGGTCGAGCCTTTGAGCGAGTTCGCCGCCGCGTCGCGGTCGCGGATAAACGCGGCGTCTTTTTGGCGTTTTATCTCCGCTTGGCGCTTTTCTTCGGCCTGGCGTTCGCGCTCGGCGCGCTCCGCTTCCGCCTGCTGGCGCTGGCGTTCGGCGGCGGCCTCGGCCTCCGCCGCTTCCTGCGCGCGGCGCGCGGCCCCGTAGTCGTAGGATGGTGCACTGTATCCACCGCCGCTGCCTCCGCCCGAAGAGCCTCCAGAGCAGGGGCTGGCGAGAGTAGGGCTGCATCCCATGTCACGCCCACCCCCCCATCGCAGGAGCGGATGCAAAGCAGATCATTCCCACGGCAGCCCAAAGCGCCGCGCGCATTTTGATATGGTATATGTGTTCCATTTTTTTCTCCCGTCAATGTTTAACTTTCGTAGGGCGGGTTCTACCCGCCATTATTAACCTTCAAAATCATTCGCCCAATTCTGCCTCAACGCCGTAGGATGCGGTGAGGCACGAACCGCATCGTTCGCGTCACTCTCCGGCCACCCTCCCGTCCATCCCGCCGCACCAATCCACCGGATATATCCCGCGCCGCACGCAATCGTGAAAGCTTGAATGCGGCCAATCGGCGACGCGGCGCACCCAGCCATGTTTGACCGGGTTCCAGTGGATGTAATCCGCGTGGCGATTAAAATCCTCCTGGTCGCGAATCAGGTGCTCCCAGAAACGGCGTTGCCATATTCCCCTTTCACCGCGCTTTGTCCGGCTTTTGGAA
>JACREB010000110.1 GCA_016218475.1 Nitrosomonadales bacterium
CTGTGTCACAAAGCGCTGAAGGGCGCATTGCGGCGTTAAAATCAGGCTCAAAATGCTCATTTACTATATGTAAACTCCGCTTTTTGCGAGTTGGGCGGCAACGGCAAGCCGCCCATCCCCGCTTGACCCGCTTCGCCCGATTTTGCCTTGCACCGCATCCCTTGATCGCTTTGTGACACAGTAAGATTAGCTGTGCGACGAATCAGGGTTGGCTAAATCAAAATGGCGCAGCTCATAGCCGCGATCCTTGTAAAACTTGTAACGCTCCCGCCCCAGGCGACTGTCTTCCGCATCGCCGCCGATAATTTCGATGACGCGCTCGAAGCGGCTGAAAAACGGCATGCATCCGCTATGCAGGCTGATCAATAAATCATGGTGCGGGAATTTGTCGCTGCCATGGCTGAGCACGACATGCCACTTCGACCCCGCTTCGGCAAGCTCGGGGCTCAGTACAGGCATTTGCCCGGCTTCAACGGCGTCGATGCGGCAATGCGGGATAAAGGCTGTGGCAGGATAATGCCACAGCAGCTTGTCCAGCGCGTCGGCGGTCGCGGCATCGTGTGCGCTGATGATCGTGCGAACGCCGTTCTGCATGGCCTTATGGCTCAACTGGCATGCGGTGCGCAGCTTGTCGGTGGAACCGGTATAGAAATCGACTTTTGTCATAGCTTGTAGCTGGTAGGGGGTAGCTGGTAGCCAACCTGGCGGGTTTGCTACGCGCTACAAGCTACTGCCTACCCGCTTTGTTGATCAAATACTGCGTGAGCAATGGCACCGGCCGCCCGGTCGCGCCTTTCTCCTTGCCGGACTTGTGCGCCGTGCCGGCGATATCCAGATGCGCCCAGCGGTAGCCCTTGGTGAATCTCGACAGGAAACACGCGGCGGTAATGGTGCCGCCCGCACGTCCGCCGATGTTCTGCATGTCGGCGAAGTTGCTGTCCAGCAGCGGCTGGTAATCTTCCCACAGCGGCAGTTGCCAGGCGCGGTCGTGCGCCTGTTCGCCCGCAGCCAGCAATTCCTTTGCAAGTTTATCCTCGTTGCTGAACAGGCCGCTGGCGACATGCCCCAGCGCTATGACACATGCGCCGGTAAGGGTGGCGATGTCGATCACGGTGTCCGGATTGAATTTTTTCGAATAAGTCAGCGCGTCGCACAGGATCAGGCGGCCTTCGGCATCGGTGTTGAGTATCTCGATGGTCTGCCCGGACATGCTCTTGACGATGTCGCCCGGCTTGGTGGCTTTTCCGCTGGGCAAATTCTCGCAGGCGGGGATCACACCGACCACGTTGAGCTTCAGCCCCATTTCGGCGATAGCCCGCAGGGTGCCGAGCACACTGGCCGCGCCGCACATGTCATATTTCATCTCATCCATTTCGGCACCCGGCTTGAGCGAGATGCCGCCCGAATCGAAGGTGATGCCCTTGCCGACCAGCACGACAGGTTTCTGTTTCTTGTCAGCGCCGCAGTATTCCATCGTGATGAGTTTTGCGGGCTGCTCGCTGCCGCGTGTGACGGAAAGGAATGAACCCATGCCCAGCTTCTGCATGTCCTTTTCCTCCAGCACGGTGGTCTTGATGAACTTATGCGCCTTGCCCAGCGCCAGCGCCTTGGCTGCAAGGTAGGCGGGTGTGCAGATGTTGCCAGGCAGATTGCCCAGCATCTTGGCGAGATCCATGCCGTGTGCCGTCGCTACGGCCTGGTCGAGCGCGTTCTTCAGCGCGGTGGCCGGCTTGCCCAACATGGCGAAGGTGATGTTCTTCAGCGTGGCGGCCTCGGAGGGTTTGCTCTTCATGCCATCGGCGCGGAAAGCCTGCTCGGCGGCGGCGAAAACGGCCTGCTTGACGACCCACACGGCATCCTTTCCGATGCCTTCATCGATAATGTACAGCGCGGCATCCCTGGCCGCAGTGGCGTTCAAGGCGACGAAGGCTGCGCGCAATATCTCCACGCTGGTCTTGCTGTTCAGCTCGCCCGCCTTGCCCAGGCCGACCAGCAGCACGCGTTCGGCAGTGACGCCTGGGAGTTTGTGCAGGAGGAGCGTGGATGCGGGCTTGCCGCTTATGTCGCCGTGCGCGATGAGGTTGCTCAACTGGTGCGCTGCCGCCTTGTCAAGAAGTTGCGCCGCCGCTGAAAGTTTGCCGTCTTCATACACGCCAACCACCACGCAACTGCTGCGCTGTTTTTCCGGACTGCTTTGTTTTATGCTAAATTCCACGTGTTGCTCCCTATAAAGAAACCTGCTTCCCAATGCCCGATTATCCGCAAACTCACCGCATAAAGTCAAAGCCGTTGCGCACGGGCATTTTTCATCGCGCCCTGGTGAGCGAATTCGCAGGCAACGGATTGCTGGTATTCGCGGTATTGATCGGCATTGTGGTGGTCAGCCAATTGATACGCCTGTTAAGCGATGCGGTCAGCGGCAAGATTGCGGTGGAGGGGGTGCTGGCGCTGCTTGGCTTCAGTGCCATAAACTACCTGCCGGTGCTGCTTTCCATCAGCCTGTTCATATCGGTCCTGTTGACCTTGTCGCGCTGCTATCGCGACAGCGAGATGGCGGTATGGTTTTGCGCGGGTGTCGGGTTGGCGCGCTGGATACGCCCGGTCTTATGGTATGCCGTTCCGGTAGTGTCGCTGATCGCGCTGCTCAGTCTGGTTCTTTCACCCTGGGCATTGAAAAAAGCCGACGAATTCAAGAATAAACTGGAAAACCGCGATGATGTGGCTTCCGCGATACCCGGCGCATTCCGCGAGTCGAAGCAGGCCGACCGGGTGTATTTCATCGAGAAAGTCAGCGCGGACTCCAACCGTGTCGGAAACATCTTTGTGCATTCAGAGCAAAACGGAAAGATCGGCACAATGGTTGCGCGACAGGGGCTGCAGGAAACATTGCCGAACGGCGACCGCTTCCTGGTTTTGCTCAACGGTACGCGCTATGAAGGCGTACCCGGACAGCTCGACTACCGCATCGTGGAATTCGAACGCTATGCGATTCGCATCGATAGCGCGCCGGCCAAACAGGGGCTACCCTGGGCGCGCACCATGTCGACACCCGACCTGTGGCGCAGCCGCACGACGTGGCATCTCGCTGAACTGGAATGGCGGCTGGGTTTGCCGATCAGCGCGGCGCTGCTCGCCTTGCTGGCGATTCCCTTGAGTTATGTCAATCCGCGCGCGGGCCGTTCGCTCAACCTGGTTCTGGCAATCGTGCTGTACATGTTTTACAGCAACATGATCAGCGTGACCAATGCGTGGGTCGGGCAGGGCAAGCTGTCGCCCGGCATCGGGCTGTGGGGTATCCATGCGGTGATGCTGGCGATAATACTGCTGATGTTTTACCGCCGCATGGCGATGTTCTCGCTACGCAGGCTGTTTGCAAAAAAGCGCACGCACACAGAGGCGCCCTCGCCATGAATCTGCTGACGCGTTACCTCGGCCGTGAAATCTATCTCAGCGTTGCGCTGGTATTCGCCGCGCTCATCATGCTGTTTGCTTTTCTGGACCTGATCCATGAACTGAATGTGATGGGGCATGACCAGTATCACATAGGCTATGTGCTGCTGTTCGTGGTGCTGACCATTCCGGGCCACGTCTATGAATTGTTTCCGGTGGCAGTGCTGGTGGGCACTATTTTCGCGTTGGTGCAGATGGCAGCCAGCTCGGAGCTGGTCATTTACAGGTCTTCCGGGGCGTCGTTGTGGCAAATGATGGGTGCGCTGTTCAAAATTGCGCTGCCATTGGCGATATTGAGCTTTGTCTTCAGCGAGTACGTCGCCCCTCCAAGCGAACGGATGGCGCAGCAATTGCGCCTGAAAGCCCAGAATGCCCCGATCGCGATCAAGGAGTTCCGATCCGGCGTCTGGGTCAAGGATGAACACAGTTTTGTGAATATCAAAGACGTGATGCCGGACACCAGTTTGTCCGATATCAATATCTATCAATTCGATGAAACATATCATTTGCAGAAAATCATCAATGCCAAACGGGCAACATTTATCGAGGAGGGGCTTTGGCAGCTCGAGGATGTGGTGGATACGCGCTTCGGGAAACAGGGAACCAGTATCAATGCCGCCCGCAGCCATGAATGGCGCTCGGCGTTGAATCCGGGCATCCTGAACGTGCTATTGGTGGTGCCCGAGCAAATGTCCGCCTATGACCTGCATCTGTATACACACCACCTGAAAGATAATCGCCAAGAAAGTTCGCGCTACGAAATCGCCATGTGGAGCAAACTGGTTTATCCGTTTGCGTTAATGGTGATGATGCTGCTGGCGCTTCCGTTTGCGTCTTACCATCGGCGCGCGGGGGGGGTCAGCGCGATGATATTCATGGGTATCGTGCTTAGCCTCGTATTTCACTTCGTCGGGCGGTTGTTCGCCAATCTGGGCGCGCTCAACGACTGGCAGCCGTTCATCAGCGCTTCGGCGATGACGGGCTTGTTCCTGTTGTTGGGGATGTCGATGCTGTGGTTTACGGAAAAGCGCTAGCGCGTTGCACCCTGCGCCTGCTATCAATACCGTTCGTGGTGATAACCAGCGACTTGGCTGGCGTTTTTTGCCAGCTTAGAGCCAATACACGTCACTTAAGAAAAATTCCGTTCGCCCTGAGCTTGTCGAAGGGTCATGGTTGCGTGGCTGGTGGTCCGACATCTCACCACGAACGGTTAAGTGACGTGTATTGAGCTTAGTCGAATGGCTACTAGTGTTTAATTGCGTAATTACACGACAGTATCTGTCGGGTTAGGCGCGGTTTTTTGCGCCGTAACCCGACGTTTGCGCCAAATTACTTGATCTTCGTCAAAAACACCGTGACTTCCTCCCGGTCGTGATAAAGCTGCTTCGCCATCATCCGGTAATTGATGCCTTCTTCATCCAGCCGTTTGCGGATGCCGCCCAGCGCGTTGTCCAGCGCGATGAGCCGCTGCTTCATCGGGAGCTTCAGGTTGAAGATCGCGTGCTTGCACAAGCCCGCGGCGAACCATTCGCCGATCAGTGCGGCGACTTTCGAGGGCTTGTCCACCATGTCGCACACCAGCCAGTCCACCGCTTTGCGCGGCGCGTATTTGAAGCCGTCCTGTTTGAGGTGTTGCACCAGCGGATGATTCGCCAGCACGCCTTTCATCGGGCCGTTGTCCACTGCGGTGACGCGGATGCCGCGCCTGACCAGTTGCCAGGTCCATCCGCCGGGCGCCGCGCCGAGATCGACGGCGGTCATGCCTTGGCGCAACAGGCGCGTCTGTTCGCTGCGATCCATGAATACCTCGATGGCTTCGGCCAGCTTCAGCGTGGAGCGGCTCGGCGCTTCGGCGGGCATGGACTGGCGCACGATGCCCATGAGAGCCGCTGCGCTGTTATGCTGATCGCTGGTGCCGATCAGCGCGGATGATTTATCGGGGAAGAAGATGTGCAGGCGTAATAAACTTTCCGTTCGGGTTGACCCTTTGACAGACTCAGGACTAAAGGTATTTATCGAAGGGTGTGAAGATGATGCTTCGACAAGCTCAGCATGAACGGCCTTTTGTGTGTTGTCCTGCAACTTATTCTGCTCGCGCAGCGCACTCTCCAGCAACGGCTGGAAGCGGCGGGTGAAGGCGGACAGCGTCTTGCCGTCGTTGGTGTCGGGCACTTCCAGCCACAGCGCGCCGAAGCTGCCGGGCAGTGCGGCGATGGCGGCCAGAATGGGGGTGAGACGATCGCGCTCCGGCAGTGCGGCGATGGTGCGATGCAAGCGGATCAACTGGCGTGCAAAAATCAGTTCGCGATAATTTAATTGCTGCTCGTTCAGCGCGACGGTGGCATAGCCGCTGCCGGCAACAATGGCGGGCTGTTCCGCAAGAAGGGGGCGTTGCTGGCGTGCCTGGCGCAAGGCTTCCTGCGCGCAATCCTGCTCGAAGCCGGGGCGGCAATACAGCAGCCAGTTTGTGTTTGCAGATTTCTTCATCTTTGTATTGTGGCACAGGTTGGGGGGTAAGCCCGAAGGTGGTAATATCCGCGCCTGATTTTCTTACGCAATATCGATGAACAAGCGCTACGATTTGATCGTGTTCGACTGGGATGGCACGGTGATGGATTCGACAGCGGTGATCGTTGGCTCGGTACAGTCGGCGTGCCGCGATCTGGGTCTGGCGGTTCCCGATGATGAAGCCGCGCGCCATGTGATCGGATTGGGTTTGACCCAGGCATTGCGCCATGCCGTGCCGGATGCGCCGGAGTCGATGTATGAGCCGTTGGCCGCGCGTTACCGCCATCATTTTCTGGCGCAGGATCGGGCGATCCCATTGTTCGGCGGTGCGCGTGAGACAATAGCGGAATTGCATGATGCGGGCTACTGGCTTGGAATAGCGACCGGCAAGAACCAAACGGGGCTGGACAGGGCGCTTGAATCCACCGGCTTGAAAAAATATTTTCACGCCACGCGCACGGCGGACCGGACTTTTTCCAAGCCCGACCCGGCCATGCTGCTGGAACTGATGGGCGAATTGGCGGTCAGTGCCGAACGTACATTAATGATCGGCGACACCACGCATGATGTGCAAATGGCGCAGAATGCGAAGGTGGATGTGATAGCGGCGGGATACGGCGCACACCCGCCGGGGCAGTTGCGGGAACTGAATCCGCTTGCGCTGGTAAAAGATTTTGCGGAATTAAGGGCGTGGCTGAAAGCCAACGCTTGATGAATTTTTACAGGGGGTCGTGATGTCGGATCAAAACAACTGGGAACGCGGCGTGCTGGAAAAACTGGCAATGACGGCCATTCAGGAGCAGCGCCGCGCGCGGCACTGGGGCATTTTTTTCAAGGTGCTGACTTTCGGCTACCTGTTCATCATCCTGTTTATTTTCATGGGCTGGTTCGACAAGAAAGACGGTGCGCTGGGTGCCGGAAAGCATACGGCACTGGTGGACATGCAGGGGGTGATTTCATCGGACAGCCGCGCCAGCGCGGACAACATCATTCCCGGTTTGCAGGATGCGTTCAAGGACAAGAACACGCAGGGCGTGATTCTGCGCATCAACAGTCCCGGTGGCAGCCCGGTGCAATCGGGGCAGATCAATGACGAGATTCGCCGCCTGCGCGCCAAGTACCCGAGTATCCCGCTGTATGCGGTAGTCGAAGATATCTGCGCTTCGGGAGGTTATTACGTGGCAGTGGCGGCCGACAAGATATTCGTCGACAAGGCCAGCCTGATCGGCTCGGTCGGCGTGCTGATCGACGGCTTCGGCTTTACCGGATCAATGGAAAAGCTCGGCGTGGAACGCCGCCTGATCACCGCAGGAAACAACAAGGGCTTTCTCGACCCGTTCTCGGCAATCAATCCGGCGCAGCAGGAATACGCCAAACAGATGGTGGCGCAAATCCATCAGCAGTTCATCGATGTGGTGAGGCATGGGCGCGGCGCGCGCCTGAAGGAAACGCCCGATACTTTCAGCGGTTTGGTATGGAACGGGCAGAAAGGTGTCGAACTGGGTTTGGCGGATGGGTTCGGCAGCATGGAATCCGTAGCCCGGGATGTCATCAAGGCCGAAAACATCGTGGACTTCACCGTCAAGGAAGGCTTCGCGGATCGTTTGGCGAAACGCCTGGGCGCGGGAGTGGCGAGCGCGATGGGGCTTTCGGCACAAGGCGGCGTTTCGCTGCGCTAAAAACTTTCAAGTCTTACTGTGTCACAAAGCGATCAAGGGATGCAGTGCAAGGAAAAATCGGGCGAAGCGGGTCAATCAGGGATGGGCGGCTTGCCGTTGCCGCCCAACTCGCAAAAAGCGGAGTTTGCATGTAGTAAATGAGCATTTTGAGCCTGATTTTAACGCCGCAATGCGCCCTTCAGCGCTTTGTGACACAGTAAGACAAGGCGCCCTTATTTTTCAGCTCCCGCCTCCCTGTCCAGATTGGGCGACGCTATTGTGATTGTCACACGCCGGTTCCTGGCACGATTTTCCGCGCTGTCATTCGGCGCCAGCGGTTGATTCGAGGCCAAGCCCACTACGGCCACGCGTCTGGCAGGTACGCCGTTATCAACCAGTATCCTGACCACACTGCTTGCGCGCGCTGACGATAGCTCCCAGTTGGAAGGAAACTGCGGGGTTGCGATGGGCGTATCGTCGGTATGCCCTTCCACCTCGATAGGCATGTCTTCCTTGCCCAGCACTGCGGCCACCTGGCGCAACACATCCAGCGAGCTGGCTTGCAGGTTCGCTTCACCGGTGTTGAACAGCGTGCTCGCACTGATATCCACGACAACCCCGCGCCTGGACTGGTTGATGCTGACAAAGCGCTGGCTAATCATGGGAGCCATCACCCGGCTCAACCCATTGTCCAGTTTTTTCATACGCTCTTCTATCTTGCGCTGCTGCTCGCCCAGTTGCGCGGTATGCTTGTCCACAAGCACCTTGTTCCTGGTCGCCAATGTGGTAACCGTTGGCCTCTGCTGCTGGGCGGGCGCAACAAGCGGCTGGTTGGGCGGAACAATCGGCGAAGTTGAGGCGAGCCGCTGGGTAAAGGCAATGCTCAGCGAGTTGCTGAAAATTTTGTACTTCGCCTCGTTCACCGAAGAAATGGAATACATCACCACGAAAAATGCGAACAGCAGGGTAATGAAGTCTGCATAAGAAACCAGCCACCGGTCGGTGTTGCTGTGCTCCGCGCGCTTGCCACGACGGTCCATGGTTAACGCGAAACACGCGCAGCGTCCGTTTGCCTCCTCGCCCGCTTGCGGGAGAGGATTGAGGAGAGGGGACGGGCGTGGCGTTTCATCATCATGGGAATGTATTTAGCCCGTTAGACCAGATAACTTTGCAACCTGGTTTCGATCAGCCGGGGATTGTCGCCGTTGGCAATGGCCACAATTCCATCCACCAGCATTTCGCGCATATCGGCTTGTTGCGTAACGATCGTTTTCAATTTATTGGCTACCGGCAAATATAATAAATTGGCCAACGACACGCCGTAAATCGTGGCGATAAACGCGACGGCGATGCCGCTGCCCAACTTGGCCGGTTCGCTGAGGTTTTGCATGACATGAGTCAACCCCAAAACCGCGCCGATAATCCCGATAGTCGGCGAATAACCGGCAGCGGATTCCCATACGGACGCCGCTTGCCAGCGTAACTGCTGCCACGCGTGAATATCCACATTGAGGACTTCGCGGATTTTTTCGGCGCTATAGCCATCCACCAGAAGCTGCAATCCTTTTTTCAGAAAAAGATCCGGCTCATCGTCAATATTTCCCTCCAGCGCCAATATGCCATCCACTCGCGCCTTTGCGCTCCAGCCGGTAATTTTGTGTATCAATTCCTGATGGGATGTCTGTTGGGGCGTAACAAAAGCCCAACGCATCATCCTGATCGACATGATGAATACCTTGGCGGGGCTTTGCACCATCACCGCGCCCAGTGTGCCGCCGAATACAATCAGGAAAGCCGCGCCCTGGATCAGGATGGAAAGATCGCCGCCCTCCAGCAACTGCCCGGACAATATCCCGGTCAGGCTGATTATCAAGCCCAATATCGTGAGCTTATCCATTGCGGTTGCCCGCAACAGAGGGCAGAGGACAGAAGACAGAGGACAGAGGACAGAGGACAGAAGACAGAAGACAGAAGACAGAGGTTTTGTCTGCTACGCAGTATTTTTTAATAAAGGCGCGGCGAAGCCGCGACAACGCGTCTGTCCTCTGTCCTCCGTCCTCTGTCCTCTGATGCCCCATCAGTAGCCCTTCATCCAACTGCGTAGCCGCGCCACCGCCTGGCTATGCAACTGCGAAACGCGCGACTCGCCCACGCCCAGCACCTCGCCGATTTCGCGCAGGTTCATCTCCTGCTCGTAAAGCATGCCCATCAGCATCTTCTCGCGCTCCGGCAGGCCATCTATCGCACGAACCAGCTCGGCCTTGAAACGCTCGTCTTCGAGCAAATCGAGGGGGTTGTCATCGTCGCTGAACTCGAAACGCTCGAAAAAATCGTCATGATCTTCGCCCTGAAGATCTTCGAAATATACCAGTTGCGCACCGCGCGATTCCTGCAACATCTGTTGATATTCGGCGAGAGCCAGCTTCATTTCCCCTGCAATCTCGGCCTCGCTCGGCGACCGGCCCAGTTTCTGTTGCAAGCAGTTGATGGCCGCTTCGATGCGCCGCATATCGCGGCGCATGCTGCGCGGCAACCAATCCGCTTCGCGCAGTTCATCCAACATCGCGCCGCGGATGCGCTGCGTCGCATAGGTTTCAAATTGCGCCCCGTGAAATTCGTCGTAACGGCTCGCGGCGTCCAGCAAGCCCATCATGCCAGCCTGGATGATGTCGTCAATCTGCACGCTGGAGGGCAGCTTGGCCATCATCTGGTGCGCCAGGCGCTTCACCAGATGGGCATATTCCCGCAGGCATTGATCCTTGTCGTTTAATCCTGATGCGTTGTACATAATTAACCGGTGGGTGTTGAACGTTGGTTGTCGGATAGCCTGCGCAAGCCGCTACTTGTTGCTAGTTTACAACGTGTGTGATTTTCTTGCTGTGTTGGTGTGGCGGCTGGGTGTATTTGAAAGTATTGGTGATTCTATCGGTAGCGTGCGCTGTGCGCACGGTTTTGGGTTGTGTTGTCGTGCGCACAGCGCACGCTACGCGCTGCGGTGGTGGCTCCCTTCCCCCCGCAAGCGGGAGAGGGGCTATTTGTCGCGCCCCCGCCGGTTTCATCGGCTATACGTTTGATGCCACGGATTTTTAATCCGGCACTTTTCACCCCGCGCCGGATGCCTCGTAACACTGTGCCAGGGTGGCCGGTTGCGGCATTTGCTTCATCAGGTTTTGTATGATGGCGGAAACTCCGCCTTCCGCTTCATCGTGCTGCATCGGCAACCGCGATAGTTTTTGCGACAGCTTCACATAAGATTTTGCCGAAGCGGCGGCCGGGAAAGCCTCTATCACCGATTTTCCAAGATGTGCCGCGTAGTTAACCCTGTCGTCGGACGGAATATAGCCCAGATACTCCAGGTGCGCCGGGAGGTTGCGCCGCGCCACTTTGGCCATATTTTCAAAAACCGTCATCGCCGCCTTTTCGTTGTTTGCCTTGTTCACCATGATTTCGAAACGCTGGCGCACATTCTCGGTTGCCAGCCTCTTTATCAAGGCATAGCTCTCGGTGATTCCGCTCGGAGTGGCCTCCACCACCAGCAACAGCGCGGCCCCGCTTACCAGGCTCGATGAAACCGTGGCTTGTCCGGCCAGCGCCGCAGTATCCACCAGCATCACGTCCACGCCATCGCTTGCTTCGGTCAACGCTTTCTTAAGCCGTTGCTGTTCTTCGCGCTTTAACGTCGCCGGATTGCCTTCGGCCTCCGATCCCCCGCCCGCGAAAAGGTCGCCGCTACGCGGCTGGACGCGCATCGGCATGCCGGGCGCTTCTGCTCTCTGCACCGCGTTTATTGCGCGCGCGGTCGGCAACACGCAGAATCCCCTGCCGGTCAGCACTGCCTCGTGGAGTTTGCATCTGCCCCGCGCAACATCCAGCAAATCATGTTTCGCAAACAAACCCAATCGGTCCGACAAATTATTCGGGGCATGATTCTCATCCAGCACCAGCACATTCTTGCCGGAGTGTGCCAGCGCAGCCGCAAGGTTGATGGTCGCGCTGGTGCGCCCGACGCCGACTTTACCGGCCACCACGGTAATCACCTGCGTCCGGTTACATATCAACAGGCGCCGCAGCCCTTCGGCTTGATCCGCTCCGCAGTCAGAACGCACAGGATGCCTCCTTCCCCGATGCGCCCGCTCCCGCAAACCGCGCGTTGTTCGGCATCGCTCCCTTGACGGGGGTTCGCAGCGACCCTTCCGCAGCACCCGCAAGGAGTACGCCGGTGGGTGCCCCGCTGCCTGCGCCAAGACCGCCCGAAGGGCGAGTGTCTGGCGGCGTCCTCTTTACGGGGGTGCGCAGCGACCCTTCCGCAGCCATCATTACCGGAAAGTCCAGCTCGCACAAAGTGAAAGGGGTTTTTTCTTCCGCGTGTTTGAGCGCCCGGTGCAGCAGATAGTCGATATTGATGAGATGCAAATCTTCAGGCACGCACTGGCCGTTCGTCATGTAGTGCATCATCAGGCGATGGCGCACCGCCACATCCAGCACCGTGCCAAGATTGGCCGCCTCATCCAGCTTGGTGGTGATGCACCCGATGACCTTGTTGCTGCGGTACATGCGCACCACGTCTTCCAGTGTATCGCCGCTGCTGGTGGCGTTCAGCAACAGCAGGCACTTCACGCCGGTCGCGTCGAACATTTCATTCTGGTCGCACACGCGCTCATCGCGCTGCCCCATCCCCACGGTATCGATCAACACCAGATGCTTGTGGCGCAATGCTGAAAGCGTCAGGCGCAAATCCTCGGTGTCCTTCACCGCATGCACCGCCACACCGAGTATCTTTCCATATACCTTGAGTTGTTCATAGGCGGCAATCCGGTAGCTGTCGGTGGTCAGCAACGCCACTTTATCAGCACCGTAGCGCACCACCGCGCGTGCTGCCAGCTTGGCCGTTGTGGTGGTCTTGCCCACACCGGTGGGTCCGATCAGCGCGTACACACCGCCTTTTACGATAATGTCATCGGCCTTGTCCGTCACCTGCAAATTGCGTTTAAGCACCTGCTTGACCCACAACTCGCCCTGCGCTTTCCCGGGAGGCATCTTGTCCAGCAACTGGTGCGCCAGCAAGGTGCTGAAACCGGCATTGAGCATTTTGCGCAGCAAACCGGCCCGTTGCGGGTCGCGAAGCTGCACATCATTCCAGTACAATGCCGCGAATTGTTGCCTCAACATGGTGCCCATCGATTTGATCTCACTGATAATATTTTCCTGTTCTGGAACAGGCATCTGTGCATCAGCCCGTTGGGCCACTCTAGCCTGTGGTGCAGGTTTAGCCGGCGGCAAAGGCTCGGCCAGCGGCAACGGTTCCGACTGAGGAAAAGGTTTCGACTGAGGAAAAGGTTTCGGCTGGGAAAAAGATTTCGGCTGCGGCGTTTTTTCAGGTTGCCGCAAGGAGCTGGGCAGATGTATTGATCCGGGCTTGGACTGAAATTGGAGCGTCTGCCTGGACTGATTTGAAGGCTTGGCATGGGATGCCGCTTTAACTTCGCGCGAGAACGGCTCTACCGGTTGCGTATAATTATCTTCCTCGATCGATTGGGTCCATTCATCCGCGGTTATTTCCGGCAACCCGGTATGTTGTGTTACCGCATTGGCGGTCAGATGTGCAATATCGCCGTTTGCCAGCGCAACAATCTCGACGCCGTATTCCGTCTTCCGGTTCGACAGGATCATCGCGTCGTCGCCAAGCTCGTCGCGGATTTCCTTCATTGCCTGGCGTGCCGTCGGGGCGATGAATCTTCTGATGCTCATGCTCTACCTCCTACCATAGCGGTCACCCGGATCGTTTTGAAGTCCGGTACTTCATCATGCGAAATCACCCTGATATTCGGCACGGCGCGTTTCAGGAAGCGCGCCAGCAAATCGCGCAACTGCGCCGGCACCAGCATCACCGCCGGCAAGCCCAGTTGCTCCTGCGTTTCGGCGGCGGCACGCGCCTCGCGCACCACGGTGTCGGCCAGCCCCGGTTCGATGCCGATGCCGCTCTGGCTCGACTGCATCGCCTGGATCAGGATATATTCCAGTTCCTTGTCCATGCCGATCACCTGCAACTCCTGCGCGGACGGATAGAGCTGCTGCACGATGGCCGGGCCGAGCGCGACACGCACCAGCGAGGTGAGCTGGTAGGGGTCTTGTGTGCGCGACGCGTTTTCCGCCAGCGTTTCCACGATGGTGCGCATATCGCGGATATGCATCCCTTCGTCCAGCAGGTTTTGCAGCACCTTCTGCACCACGCCCAGCGGCAGCGTCTTGGGCACCAGATCCTCGACCAGCTTGGGCGAAACCTTGGCGATATGGTCGAGCAACTGCTGCACCTCCTGCCGCCCGAGCAGCTCGGCGGCGCGCGTGCCGAGCAAATGGCTCAGGTGGGTCGCCACCACCGTGCCGGGGTCAACCACGGTGTAACCCATGGCCTGCGCCTGGTCGCGCAATGCGCTGTCGATCCAGATTGCGGGTAAGCCGAACGCCGGATCGCGCGTCTGTATGCCCTGCAATTCACCCGACACGCTGCCCGGATTGATGGCCAGCAACATATTCGTATAGGCCTCGCCGCTGCCGACATCCACCCCCTTCAGGGTGATGCGGTAACCGTTCGGGCGCAGATCCAGGTTGTCGCGGATATGCACCGGCGGGGGCAAAAAGCCGATATCCTGGGTGAATTTTTTGCGGATTCCCTTTATGCGGCGCAACAAATCGCCGTCCTGCGCCTTATCCACCAGCGAGATCAGCCGGTAGCCCACTTCCAGCCCAAGCACATCGACCTGCTCGACATCTTCCCATCTTGCTTCAGTGGTCTCCGGGATAACCGGCGGCGCCTCGGCCGCAGCCTGTTCCTGTGCGGCAATTTCCCTTTCGTTCGTTCTCACCATGTAATAGGCCAGGGCGCCCATCGCACCGGCCAGCGACAGGAAAGCAAAATGCGGCATGCTGGGAATCAACCCCATCGAACCGACAATGATCGCGGTCAGGATGATGATCTGCGGTTGCTTGAACAACTGCCGCACCAGTTGCTGCCCGATGTTCTCCTCGCTGGCCACACGGCTCACCACCAGGCCGGCGGCGGTGGAAATCACCAGCGCCGGAATCTGCGCCACCAGGCCGTCACCGATGGTCAACAAGGTGTAATTCTTGGCTGCCACGGCGATATCGAGATTGTGCTGCAACACGCCCACCACCATGCCGCCGATGATATTGATGAACAGGATGATGATGCCCGCGACCGCGTCGCCGCGCACGAATTTGCTGGCGCCGTCCATCGCGCCGTAGAAATCGGCTTCCTGCGCGATCTCGGCGCGGCGCTTGCGCGCCACGTCTTCACCGATCAGCCCCGCGTTCAAGTCTGCGTCAATCGCCATTTGCTTGCCGGGCATCGCATCCAGGGTGAAACGCGCGCCCACTTCGGCGATACGCCCGGCGCCTTTGGTGATCACCACGAAGTTGATGACCACCAGGATCGCAAACACCACGATGCCGACGGCGTAGTTGCCGCCCACCAGAAAATGCCCGAACGACTCGATCACCTTGCCCGCGGCATCCGGCCCGGTGTGGCCTTCCAGCAACACGATCCGCGTGGAAGCCACATTCAGCGAAAGGCGCAGCAGCGTGGTAATCAGCAGCACGGTGGGGAATATTGCAAAATCCAGCGCCTTGTTGGTGTTCATGCTGACCAGCAGCACCATGATCGAGACGGCGATGTTGAAAGTGAACAGGATGTCCAGCAGTATCGGCGGCAACGGCAGCACCATCATCGCCAGAATCAGCACGATCAGCGCCGGGCCGACCATACCGATCAGTCCGGCGCGCTTGGCGAAGTTTTGCAGCATCAGTAGCATATTCATGGCATCAGGGGACAGATGACAGAGGACAGAGGACAGAGGACAGAAGACAGAGGTTTTGTCGCGGCGATGCCGCGTTCTTGGATATAGCGTGCCGCGTAGCGGCACACAACAATCTGTCCTCTGTCCTCTGTCATCTGTCTTCTGTCCTCTGTCATCTGATTACCTCCGGCACCGACAAGCCCGCCGGTTCCTGCGGGCGCACGCCGCCAACTTTTTCGTAGCGGCGCAACTGGTAAACGTAGGCCAGCACTTCGGCGACGGCGGTATAAAGCGCTTCGGGGATGGATTCGCCCAGCTTGGTGTGCTTGTGCAGCGCGCGCGCCAGCGGCGGGGCTTCCAGGATCGGCACATGGTTTTCCTCTGCGATTTCGCGGATGCGCAACGCCAGCAGATGCGAGCCTTTTGCGACCACTACAGGCGCGCTCATGCCCTTCTTGTCGTTGTATTTCAACGCAACCGCATAGTGCGTCGGGTTGGTCACCACGACATCGGCGGTCGGTATCTCCGCCATCATGCGGCGGCGCGCCGCCTCGCGCTGCAATTGGCGGATGCGCCCCTTGATCATCGGGTCGCCCTCGGTTTCCTTGGATTCCTGGCGCACCTCTTCCTTGGTCATCATCAGCTTCTTGTTGTGATCCCACAACTGGAACGGAACGTCGATAGCCACGATCAACAGCATCGCGCCGATAATCATCATGGAACAGGTGGCGACCAGGTTTCCCATTTGCGGAATGGCGGCAGCGACCGATTGCGAACCGAGCGCCATTACCGCGCCCTTGTTGTGCCAGATCACCCATGCCGCGATGCCGCCGACCAGAACGGATTTGCCTATAGCCTTGACCAGCTCCACCAGCGAGGTTCTGGAGAACATCCGGGAGAGGCCGGGAATCGGATTCATTTTGGAAAACTGTGGTTGCAATGCCTCGATGCTGAATAGCCAGCCATTCAGCATCAGCGGTGAAAATACCGCGGCAAGCATGACGGCGAGCAACAAAGGCGAAAATGTGATCAGCGCATCCAGCGAAAGATCGTACAGGCGCGGGATGATCAGGCCGGTATCGAAGGCCAGATCACGCCCTATGGTCAGCCCATCGCGCAACGACTTGACCATATGCCGGGTGAATGGCGCGCCCATGAACCACAACGTGCCGCCGCCCGCCAGCAACACGACGAACGTGGACAACTCGCGCGAACGTGCGACCTGGCCTTTTTCCCTTGCCTGGTCGAGTCGTCGTTGTGAAGGCTGTTCTGTTTTTTCTAGGTCGCTGTCTTCTGCCATTATGAACTCCGCAGGTCATGGCAATTATCTACAGCTTTTGTAAAGTTTAATCTTGTGAATAGCGACAGTATTTTCTGTCTATTCAGCAAGTTTCACGTTGTTCTTACACTTGTTTGATAACCTCATGGATTCCATTTACCCTGAAAACGGCGATCAACTACGGATGTGTAAGAATTACATATTACGAAACAAATAGTTACAGAACCCGATGGCACTAACTTAAGCTTGGAGATGGCAAACTCCCTCCCCTTCAAGGGGAGGGTTGGGGTAGCTCTTCCCGCTTTGGGGAAGTGGTGGAATGTATGTCGATTCGTGCCGCACCGTGTGTTCTTGCGCTTAAGTTAGTGTCATTGGTCACAGAACCTTTACTGCAAGGGCGGCTTTATCATTCCCATGTCTATCCTGAGCCTCCTGAGATCGAAGGGCGAAGTTATTCTGCGTGTAAACAAGGGGCTCTCCGCATCAACCGCAAATATAATAAACGGCGACCTCGTTTCCGCTCCCGGAATATTCCAGCTTGCATGCCATGCTTTTCATCAATGTGATGCCCCTGCCGTGCTGGGTTCGCTTGACCTGGTTTTCGGCGGGAAATTGAAGCGCCATGTAATCGAAACCCTTGCCGCTGTCTGCAACGCGAATTTTCACGGCCCGGCTGCCTTCAATGAGCACTCTTTCGATCTCGATATCGATCCTTCCGCTGCTGAGTTCCCGCATACGCGCTTCACGCAGTTGAATGAATTTGTCGAACCCGTCATGCCCCAGCTTGATGGCGGAATCAAGCTGCAAAACACCGTGATCGAGCGCGTTGTTGAACAGCTCGGATAAAATCAGAAACAGCGCGGAACGGTGTTCCCGCGTGGCGTGGATTTTGGCGACGATTTGCGTGAGCAAGGGCACAACGTCAAGATATTTCAGCTCGTTCGCCCCCAGGCTGACCGCAATCCGCCAGTCATCGCTTTTCTCTGTCGCCTTTTGCGCATCAGGGCGAACAGACAGCACCCCGGTATCGATCTCGTCTGAAATATCCACCAGCACCAGTGAAATATCATCATGGGCGCGCTGCCCTTGAAGATGCCGGTCAAGCTCTTCGATCAGCGCCCCGAAGCGGGAGCCGTGCGCTGTTCTGGCAAACACTTCGATGACGCGCCCGTTGCCGAAATGCTCGCCCTGCGGGGAGCACGCTTCCAGCAAACCGTCCGAAAACAGGCACAACTGGCAATCTTCATCGTAATAAAGAATCTCCGGCTTGGCGGAAAAATCCTTCTCCGGCAATATTCCCAGCGGCAAATTTCTGGGGGCGTAGCTATGCAACAAGCGCCCTTCGAGATCGAATAACTGGGGCGCGGGAATCCCGCCATTCCACACCTCGATGACCCGCGCCTGGCGGTTGATGGAAACCAATGCGGCAGAAACGAAGCGATCCACCGGCATGAACCGGTTGACCAGCGAATTGAGCTCGACCGCAATTTCTTCTATCGAAAACCCCTTGTCCGTCAAATTGTAAAAAGACTGGCACAACGGCAACACGTTTATCGCGGCGACAAGCCCGTGGCCTACCGCGTCCGCCAGCAGGACATGCACGATCTTGTTCGGTGTTGCGGCGGCGATCAGGATATCGCCGCTGAGATGATCCGCCGGTCTCGTGTAGCGGTGCATATAGGGAACGAGCTGGCTCTGCACGTCGGTCATCCGCCCCATGATGAAACTGCCGACACGCTGCTCCTCATCGATGCGGTCGCCGTATTCTTCAAGCATCAGGATTTTTCCGAGGAACTGTTGCTGCAATTCCGCGACCCTGTCCAGCTTGCTGGCGACACGGCGCATCGGCCTCAGGATGCCGATGATGAACCAGCCGGACAACAGCAGCCCGCCAAAAGCCGCCGCCGCCAATATCAAAATGGAACGATCGCGCTGGAAGCGGTAGGACTTTTCCAGCGACTCATTCGTATCCCCGAGGCCGCGAAGCTGCTCGTCCCGGATTTTCGCAACAACCGCTTCGAAACTTTCGGTCAATTCACGGTCGGCCTCGCCGATCATGTTGTCGGCGATCCGGATGGTTTCCGGTTTATGGATATCGAAAGACTTCAGCGCGGTGTGGTATTTTTCGACCAGTTGGACATGCGACTCCAATAACGCATCCACCTGATCGGTGGATAACCCGACTTGCTGCATGATCGGCTTTAACAGCCCTGTCAGCTTCTGGTCGACCTCTTCCCCCATCTTATCGAATTCTTTAAGATGCTTCTCGAACAAAGCCGCGTCATGGCTCCCGATTAAAATATCTTTCCATGTATGCGATTGCTCCCTGAAAACCGATTCTGCAATACGCGCAGTGTCCAGCGCATAGGCTTGCGTGCTGGATGCGGCCAGGCTTTCTACGGCACGATCGTGTGCCTGCGCCGCCGCGTTAATATTGAATATGCCTATGACGACCAGCGTGCCGAGCAGCATCGCCATCAGCGCCAGCAGCCGGATTTTAACGCTGACAGCGCCGATCCGGCGCAGGAACCGGCTTTTGACCCGGATGATATTGCCTTCTTCGACATGCAGGCCGGATGAGCCGTTGCGCAGTTCCCGGTAAGCGCCGGAAACATTATCGATTTGCTCGCGCGCGGCCTTGTAACGGAATGCCACATAGCCGGTAGTTTTACCATTTTCCTGCAACGGGGTGACATTGGATATCGCCCAGTAGAAGCTGCCGTCGCTGCGCCTGTTCTTGACCACTCCCTGCCAGGACTTGTTGGACTTGATGGTATTCCAGAGGTCGGCGAACACCTCGGGCGGCATATCGGGATGGCGCACGACGTTATGCGGCTGGCCGATGATTTCATCGCGGGTGCGCCCGCTCACTTCAACAAACGCATTGTTGCAGTAGGTGATGACGCCCTTGAGGTCGGTCTTGGTAACGATCACCGCCCCGTCCGGCAACGTGAATTCAATGTTGGAAACCGGCAAATTCAACCGCATTGATGAAATTCCTTTAAGGCTTCAATACCAAAATCGGATGAGCCGGAACCAAGAGCCTATTTCGGTTTACGATAATCATACTCGCAACCCATCGCTAATCAATATGGGTACATTCGAAAATGGTGGGCGGATAGCGGTTTTCACCCCTCTCCCCTTGCGGGAGAGGGGACGGGGGAGAGGGGTGATTCGGTTGCTGCGGCCAAGACAGTCGCCAACACGCCATCCAGATTACTCATGATCTCGTTATTCCAGAACCGCATCACTTTGAACCCTTGCTCACGCAGCCACGCATCCCGTCTTTCATCGTGGGGCGAATCGTTGTGTTGCCCGCCATCCGCTTCCACGATAAGGCGTGCTCCAAAATGCACGAAATCAACCACGTAAGGGCCAATCGGTTGCTGGCGTCTGAATTTCTCGCCATTCAGCCGATGTGCCCGCAAATGTCGCCACAGTTTGTTCTCGCTTTCGGTCATATGGCATCGCAAGTGCTTGGCGAATTCCCGTTGTTCCATTACCCCTCTCCCCAACCCCGCAAGGGGAGAGGGCTTTTGCTTGTTGTCCACCACTTTCGAATGCACCTAATCAACACTTCCCGGTGTAAACTGTACTCTGTGCAACTGCGCGTACACGCCGCCCTTTTCCAGCAATTCGCGGTGCGTGCCGATTTCGGCGATCTCGCCTTTTTGCAATACGACAATCCGGTCGGCTTTCTCGATGGTGGACAGGCGGTGCGCGATGACCAGCGTGGTGCGCCCCCGCATCAGGGTTTCCAGCGCGGCCTGCACATGGCGCTCGGATTCGCTGTCCAGCGCGGAGGTCGCCTCGTCGAGGATCAGGATCGGCGCATCCTTGAGGATGGCGCGCGCGATGGCGATGCGCTGGCGCTGCCCGCCGGACAGTTTCACGCCGCGCTCGCCGACCAGCGTATTCAGCCCTTCCGGCCATTCGCCGATGAATTCCATCGCGTGGGCGGCCTGCGCGGCGGCGGTGATCTCGTCCTCGCTTACTTCGCGCATCTGCCCGTAGGCGATGTTCGCCGCGACCGTGTCGTTGAACAGAACGACTTCCTGGCTCACCAGCGCGATGTTGGCGCGCAGGCCGGACAGCGTCAGGTCATTGATATCGTGGCCGTCCAGCGTGATGCGCCCGCCGGTCAGCGTGTAGAAGCGCGGCACCAGATTGGCGAGAGTGGTCTTGCCGCTGCCCGACGCGCCGACCAGCGCGACATTCTCCCCGGCGCGGATGTGCAGCGTGATGCCTTGCAAGGCCGGGCGCGCATCCGGCGCATATGCTAACTGCACCTGGTCGAACTGCAACTCGCCGCGCACCCGGCCTATCGTCTCCGTGCCGCTGTCCGTCTCACTTTCGGTATCGAGCAAGGCAAACACGCTCTCCGCCGCCGCCAGCCCGCGTTGCAGGTATTCGCTGACCCCGGCCAGCCGTTTCAGCGGCGCGGTCAGCATCAGCATCGCCATGATAAACGACACGAAGCCGCCCACCGTGGTCTCGTCCGCCTGCGATTGCAGCGTGGCGAGATAGACGATCACGGCCAGGGCGATGGCCGCGACCATCTGCACGATGGGCACGTTCGCCGCCGCCGCCGAAGCCTGCTTCATCGCGTAGCGGCGCACCCAGTTGGCCTGCTCGTTGAAGCGACCGCTCTCGTACTGTTGCCCGCCGAACAGTTTGACCACCTTGTGCGCGGATACGCTTTCCTCGATCACCTGCGTGATGTCGCCCATCGCGCGCTGCGCATCGCGGCTGCCGGCGCGCATCCGTTTGCTGATGGCCCGGATGATGAGGGCGATGACCGGCGCCATCAGCAGGGTCAGCAGCGTCAGTTTCCAGTTGAGATAAAACAGCCAGCCGAGCAGCCCGATGATGACGATGCTGTCGCGCACCGAAATCGTCACCACCGTGGTCGCGGCATTCGTCACCTGAGTAACATCGAAAGTCAGCTTGGAAATCAGCGAGCCGGTGGCATGATCGTCGTAGTAGCGTGTCGGCAACGCGAGCAGCTTGCGAAACATCGCATCGCGCAAATCCATCACCAGCTTGTTGCCCACCCAGTTGATCGCGTACGTGCCGATGAAGGTCGCCAGCCCGCGTATCAAAAAGATCACGATGATGACCACCGGCACCAGGCGCATCATTTCCTGATCCTTGTGTACGAACGTGCCGTCCAGCATCGGTTTCATCAGCGCGGGCACAAGAGGTTCGGTGGCGGCGACCACGATCATGCCGAGCAGCGAAACGGCAAAGGCGCGCCAGTACGGCTTGACATAGTCGAGAAGACGCAGATAAAGCTGGCTGCTGGATAAATTCATGGCGCGCACTTTAGCAGAAAAGCATCCCGCCCGGCGCGCCCGGGGTCGGCGGGAGATGTGTGATTCGATTCACGATAAACCCAGATAATCCATTAGACCGTCATACCGGCGCAGGCCGGTATCCAGATAATTAACAAATTCCCACGTCAGTGGGACAGCATCATGGTTTTGTCCGCTTCGCGGAGTATTTTTTATGGCTGGATTCCGGCCTGCGCCGGAATGACGCAGTTTTTTCTAATCTTACTGTGTCACAAAGCGCTGAAGGGCGCATTGCGGCGTTAAAATCAGGCTCAAAATGCTCATTTACTACATGTAAACTCCGCTTTTTCGCCCGATTTTGCCTTACACTGCATCCCTTGATCGCTTTGTGACAC
>JACREB010000109.1 GCA_016218475.1 Nitrosomonadales bacterium
GCCGCCCACACGCGCAACGCGGCTTCATTCAGCCGACCGGACAGCGCTTGATATTTTGCTTCTATCGTCGTCATGTCACTCATATCTCCACGATAGAGGAATTGTCGCAATTGTTCAAGTTATTTTTGCTTAACTCCTAACCGATAGAAGCCATCATGATCAGTGATCTTGCTCAGAATTTCAGGAGGAATTTATGCTATTCAAATTATTGCGAATTATTGTCGCAGCTTTGCTGGCCGTTTTTTGTACGAATGCGTTAGCGATACTGCGGCAACAAAAGATTGCGCTGGATACGGGCGATTATCTGGAGCTGCGCCCGCACCTGCATGGGACGGATGGATTTTTTGCGGCAGTATTGGAAAGGCTGGCCGCATAATACGGCGTGGCTGTCTGGATTTTACGCCGCCACGTGGCAGCTTCCCGACCATCCGTACAGATAAAAGGTATAGCCTGTTTTAATCAGGCCATACACACCTAACCCGGCTACCAGCAGGCCGGCGGTCAGGCGCACGCGCGGGGACTGTGCCCGGCGGCTGATATTTTCCCAGAACAATCCGATAGCCAGCAAATTCGGCAGGGTGCCCAAGCCGAATGCCAGCATGATTAGCGCGCCGCCCTGCGGATTGCCGCTGGCCAGCGCGGTGACGAGCACGCTATACACCAGGCCGCACGGCAACCATCCCCACAGTGCGCCGAACAGCAGGGCGCGTGAAGGTGTGGTGATTGGCAACAAGCCGCGTGCCAGCGGCTGGATATATTGCCACAGCACGCCGCCAACCTGTTCGATGCGCCGCACCATTCCCCAGATACCGGCGAGGTACAGTCCCAGCGCGATCAGCATCAGGCTGGACAAGGCAAACAGCAGATGTTGCACCGGCACCGCATCGCGCAGCAGCAACCCGGCTTGCCCGACCGCACCGGCCAATGCGCCCGCAGCCATATAGCTGGCCAGCCGTCCGCCGTTGTAGGCCAGATGGAGTGTCCAACGCGCCCCGGTGGGAGAGGGTTCGGGTGAGGGCTTCGGAAGCTGTGCAGTAAAAATACCGACGATGCTCCCGCACATGCCAACGCAATGCACGCCGCCGAGCAATCCGACAAAAAATACCGCTATGATGCTGAAGTCGGTCATAAAAGCCTTGTCCACAGATTATATGGATTCAAAATCGGCAGCCGTTTTAATCTGCGTCAATCTGTGTAATCTGCGGATCGGATGTTCTTCCTTCCAACAGCCCCAGATCCAACCACCTCGTCACTGTACGGGCATCCGGCTCTGCCTGATGGGGTATGACGCCCAGCAACGGCGCATTGATGCGCTGCTGCAATGCGGTGATGTTTTCATTTAACATGGTCATGTTCGCATCCGGCACATTCGCCACCCAGCCAGCCAGCGTCAATTTGCGGGAGTTAATCGCCTCGACCGTGAGCAGCGCGTGATTCAAGCAACCCAGGCGCATTCTCACGACGAGGACAACCGGCAATCCCAGTTGCACCGCCAGATCTGCACTATCCTGATTGTCATTAAGGGGCACACGAAAGCCGCCCACGCCTTCCACAATCACGATATCGGCTTGCGCGTTCAGTTCCGAGAATGATTCCAGAATACGCTCGAAGCTGATGTTGACGCCGACAAAATGCGCGGCCAAATGCGGCGCAACGGCTTGCACAAAAGAATAAGGGTTGATCTGCCCCTTGCTGGTCAGCACGTTGCTGGAGGCGCGCAATTTCGTGGCATCTTCGTTCCGACCATCATCGCCACATCCCGCAGCGACCGGTTTCATGCCGACTACGCTTTTGCCTTGATCTGAAAATCCATGCAGCAGCGCGCAACTGACCAGCGTCTTGCCTACCCCCGTGTCGGTGCCTGCGATGAAGTAGTTCATACAACCCCTCCCGGCCTCCCCTTGTCAGGGGAGGAGAAAGGAAGGAGTGATCCAGCCCCCCTGACAAGCCTGTCCTGAGCTTGTCGAAGTGGGGGGGTGCGGGGGGGTTGAGTTCCGTTCAACTTAAAGGTAGTCCGAATGATCGCCGCCCCATCATTGGCAGTGCGCGGCTGCGGTTTCCATGCGTGACCATATATAACCTCATAGGTCGCGGGTAGCTTGCCGTTGAGGCGGGACTGTTCGTAATTCCCCACCAGGCGCGACCATGCATTCTTTCCCATCAGCCCCTGCCCTCGCCCGGCGGTGGCGTTGTGCGCGCCGATGCGCTTCAGGTCATATAACACGCCGCGCACATCCTCATAAGTCAGCGTAATGCACTCCATATCCATTACCGGTTCGGCAAATCCGCTGTGCGACAACATGTCGCCGATGTCGTGCATGTCGGCAAAGCGGTTCAGGTGATTGTGCCGGTCCACGCCGCCGAAAGCCCGGCGCAACTCCTTCAGCGTATCCGGCCCGAACGTGCTGAACATCAACAGCCCATCCGTTTTAAGCGCGCGATGCAATTCTCCAAACGCCTTCGGCAGATCGTTGCACCACTGCATCACAAGGTTCGACCACGCCATCTCCACGCTATTCGCGGCCAACGGCAGGGCTTCGATGTCGCCGCATACCTGCATTTGCCGAGCGCCACCGAACAATTTTTGCCACCAGCCGGAATGGCTGCGCGCGGTTTGCAACATTCCGATGGCAATATCCAGAGAGGCGATTTGCGCAGCCGGATATTTTTCCGCCAACTGGCGCGTTCCCCAGCCCGTACCGCTGCCCGCATCGAGAATGCGTGCGGGCTGCAGCTTGATGTAATCCAGCCGCTCCAGCATGCGTGCGCACACTTCGCGCTGCAATACCGCCGCGGCATCGTAGCCTGCTGCCGCGCGGTTGAAGGCGCGGCGCATCCGGCGTTTGTCGATCAAAAAATCATTCATGCAGGAAGCTCATCATGTGTCTCATAAATTCATCCGGATGCGAAAGGAACGGCGCGTGCGCCGCACCCTTGATCGTCACCGATCGCGCGTTCGGCATTTGAGCGGCCAGATAGTGCGATGCCTGCGGCGGCGTGAGCGTATCACGTTCGCCTGCAATCACCAGCGCGGGTTGCATGATGCCCGGCAACGCGCCTCGCAAATCGCAGTCGCGCAAAATTTCCAATCCGGCTTGCAAAGCGCCAGAATCCGGTTCGCTGCGGCTCGATAACGCGTTGTGCAATTCTGCCAGCAACTCGCGCTCCCGCTCGCTGCCGCGAACTTGCAAAGCGAGGAAGCGCCGTAGCGTCGATGCGTAACCCTGTTGCAGCGAGGCGGAAAATTCCGCCAGCGCCTCCTCCCTCATCGCACATTCCCAGCCCGGGCGGCGCACGAAGCATGGCGTACACGCCACCAGCGCCAGGCGGTTTACTTGTTGCGGATAGCGCATCGCCCAGCGCAGCGCGATTTGTCCGCCCAGCGACCAGCCGCACACGATGAGCGGCTCGCTGAATTGTGCCGACATTGAATCGACGATCCCATCCAGCAATTCCACATGCTTTTTTTTCTGTCCTCTGATGGAACTACTAGCCATCTGATTAGGCTGACAAACAACGCCAGCCAAGTCATTGGTTATGTCCTCTGTTTTCTGTCCTCTGGAATACCCATGCCCCGGCAAATCCACCGCAAGCACGCGGAAATGTTCTGCCAGTTGTTCCACGACACCGCCCCACATCCCGCCGTGCATCCCCCAGCCGTGGATCAGCAATAACGGTGTGCCGCTACCTTGAGTTTCAACGTGCAAGTTCATGCAGCGCTTCCAGCAATCTTGTCACATCATCGGCGCTGTGCGCGGCGGACAGAGTGATGCGCAGCCGCGCCGTACCCTGCGGCACGGTGGGCGGACGGATTGCCGCGACCCGGATGCCGCGCTCGCGTAACCCCTCGCTCAGAGTCAGCGCCGCATGGTTGTCGCCGATCAGCAGCGGCTGGATCGCCGTGTCCGACGGCATCAATGGCCAGCGCAGGCCTGCAAGCCCGTTGCGCAGTTGTGTGATCAACCCGCGCAGATGCTCGCGCAACGCATCGCCCTGCACGATAAGTTTCAGACTCTCCAGCAGCGCACTGGCCAATGCGGGCGGCGTGGCCGTGGTGTAAACATAACTGTGCGCATGGTTGACGAGCGTGTCGATCACCACCTGCTCCGCCGCGACAAACGCGCCGAATACCCCGGCTGCCTTGCCCAGCGTCGCCATGTAAATGATGCGCTCCGATGCAATGCCGAAATACGAAAGCGAGCCGCGCCCCTGCGCCCCCAGCACGCCGACGCCATGCGCATCGTCGGCCAGCAGCCACGCATCGTGCCGCTCGCATAGCGCCAATAACTCCGGCAATGGCGCGAGGTCTCCGTCCATGCTGAATACCGCATCGGTGATGACGAGCTTGCGCCCGCTTTCGGCCTGCTCCAGTAATTGTGCCAGTTGCGCCATGTCGTTATGGCGATAGCGTTTCACCGTGGCGCGCGACAGCAGCATCGCATCATTCAATGAGGCATGGTTGAGCTTGTCGGCGAATACCGTGTCGCCCTTGCCGGCCAGCGCCTGAACCGCGCCGAGATTGGCCATGTAGCCGGTGGAAAACAACAGCGCGGCAGGCTTGCCGACGAATGCCGCAAGTGTCTGTTCAAGCCGATGGTGCGCGACGCTGTGCCCGCTCACCAGATGTGCAGCGCCCGCACCCACGCCATGTTGGGCCGCGCCCTGTTGCAGCGCGGCAATGAGTTGCGGGTGGTTCGCCAAGCCGAGGTAATCGTTGCTGCAAAATGCCAGATAGGGTTTTTCCCCGATAACGATGTGCGGCGACTGCGGGCCTTGCAGCACTTGCCGTTTGCGCAGCAACCCCAGTGCGGCGCGCCCGTCAAGCTCTCGCTGTAATTTTGCATAGGGCATCAGTTAAACCAGTCTGTCATTTTGAGAAGCAATCATCATGGTTTTTTCATGAAAAAAGAAGGGGAAATTATTTCAGAACGTGTTTTAAAAGTGTAGCGAGCGGGCCGAAACGCAAGGCGCACGGAGCGCAGGAACCGGAATGTACTTGAGTACATGAGGATTCCGTGTACCGAGCAACGCCGCAATTCGGACGCGCAGTAACTTTTAAAACACGTTCTCAGGTTTTCTTCAGTCCTGTCGTGTGTGCCATTATAATGGCACCCATTGCGCCAACCTACCGAAATTGCCATGTCCAGTTTTAGACAGGATTTTATCCGCTTCGCCGTGCAGCAAAATGTGCTGCGTTTTGGGGAGTTTCAGACCAAGGCAGGGCGCTTGTCGCCGTATTTTTTCAATGCCGGATTATTCAACGATGGCGTATCGCTGAGGAACCTGTCGCAATTTTATGCGCAGGCAATACTCGCGTCGGGCCTGTCTTTCGATATGCTGTTCGGCCCGGCCTATAAGGGCATCACGCTGGCTGCCGCTGCGGCCATCGCCCTGGCGGAACAGGGGCTCAATGTGCCATTTTGCTATAACCGCAAGGAGGCCAAAGACCACGGTGAAGGCGGAACGACAGTAGGCGCGCCGCTGAAAGGCCGGGTGCTGATTGTCGATGACGTGGTTTCTGCCGGAACCTCGGTGCGCGAATCCATCGAGCTGATCCGTGCGGCAGGAGCGGTGCCGTGCGGCGTGGCCATCGCGCTGGATCGCATGGAGCGCGGACAGGGCGAGCTCTCCGCCGTGCAGGAAGTGCAGCGCAACTTTGGCATCCCGGTGGTGTCAATAGTTACGCTGGACGACTTGCTCGGCTATTTGCAGGGCGAGGCGGCGTTGGTGCAGAATCTGGCTACCGTTCAATCGTATCGTAACCGTTATGGAGTAAAAAATGATTAAACTCAAATTGCTTGTTGCGCTAGCCATCGGCATCACCTTCAGCTTGCCTGCCGCGGCAAAGATGTACAAATGGGTGGATGACAAGGGGACGACGCACTATGGCGAAACCATTCCGCCGGAATATGCCAACAAAAATCGCACCGAACTGGACAAGAGCGGGCGCGTGGTAGAGAAAAAAGAGGTGTTGACTCCCGAAGAGCGCCGCGCCAATGAAGAGGCAGAAACCAAAAAACGCGCCGCCGATGAAGCCGCGCTTGAGGCGAAGCGCCGCGACAAGGCGCTGGTCAATACATACAGCAACGAAAAGGAAATCGACCTGGCGCGCAGCCGTAATTTGCAGCAGATAGACGCCCGCGTTAGCAGCATCAACTCGCTGCTCAAGACGGCCAATGACAACCTGCTCAAGTATCAAAAAGAGTCCGGCGACGTGGCCAAAGCAGGTAAACCAATCCCGGCCGCATTAAAGGACGATTTGCGAGAGTCGCAGGCGAGGCTGGATAAACTGAAACAGGATTTGGAAAAAGCCAATGCCGAAAAGGCGGCCATAGAGGCACGCTATGACGCGGACAAGGCGCGCTATAAGGAATTGACAGGGAAATAACAGGTTATGCGTGCGCGGCCGGGTAGCCAACTTCCGATATTGGCGAAAGGCTGGCTCATGCGGTAAACGGTAAGTAGCTACTGTAGTGTTGCATCCTGTTTGGAACTTAACTGATCCCGAAAAGGACTTGCTTATATTCCAGTTAAGTCTCATCAACAGTGCAACACTACACTACCGCTTTACGCAGGCGAATTTCCACAAAATTTCGATGCCGCTGTCAGGGGAAACCGGCCTCCACCTCGAAGTGAAAGTGTCGCTATAAACCACTTTGCCCTTGCCCATGTTTTTGGAGTGCTGTGAGTAAGCGCGCCTTCTCGATTTTATCTCCTTGCAGTCGTACTCATTCTGATCCTTCGCGGACATATACTTCTCGCCCATATCTTGCTGCGCTATTTTGAAATCAGTCAGATGCCACATTGTCGCCATATTGCCCGACTTCTGAATGGTGGCGGGATCGACGTAGATAGTCGTGTTTTTATTACTGCCAACATTTATCAACTCAGCCATCGCGCTATTGCTCAAAACTGTTAGCAACGTCATCAAAATAACTTTACGCATTGCAATTCCTCATAAATCGAACTCCAGTTGTATTTGTAACCAAGAGCTTATTCAATTTCTACATCAAACGTGCATTTTGTAGGGCGGGCTATGCCCGCCGGATATAGTTGCCGGGCGGAATCCGACCTGCGGGTTATTTTCCGTTTGAAGGAGAAATGGAATTACTTCAGCCGGTTTCATGCTACCACTTTTTTATTCTGCCGGGCGATGAGCACCTCATCCAGAAGGACGCGCCGAATGCCTCTCACTGGCGCACTTCGGACGGTTCGTCTGCCGATGATCCGGTGGGTACCGGCAGATCAGATTGCGTTAAACCTCTGCCCGCTCCCCCGCCGCCCCCGGCGCAAGATCAGGCTCCCCGCACCGGCGCGAAATTTCCGCACGAGCCGAGCCCCGCAGATGTATAGCCGCAGCCCAGCCGTTTCCTTCCGGCGCAATCGGTTTTCCTATCGTGACGGTGATGATGCCCCGGCGCGGGAACCAGTGGCCGTCGCGCAAGATGGAGCGGGTGCCGCGTATGCTCACCGGCACGACGGGTGCGCCCGCTCCGGCGGCGACGACGAATGCGCCCATGCGGAAAGGCATCAGGCCGGGGATGCGGCTGAACGTGCCTTCCGGAAAAAATATCGGGCTGCGCCCGGATTGCAGGGAAAGCGCGACCTGTTTCACATCTTCCACGCTGCGTTGCGGTTCGAAACGCTCGACGAAATCCGAGCCGATGCGCTTCAGATAGGTGCGCGACACGAAACTGCCCAGCAGTTCGCGTTTGGCCACGAAACTGAAATACCCGGCGCTGCTGAGTTTGCCCGGCAGCGCGGCGACGAGCACGATGCCGTCCAGATAGCTGGCGTGGTTGGACACCAGCACGCAGGGCGCTCCGGGCGACAGGTTCTCCAGGCCGCGAACCACGAGAGGCGTTGCGCACAGGCGCGCATACAGCCGCGCCATCGCGTGGCTGGCCGCCCAGCTCCAGGCGGGGCGGGGCAGCAGTGCCGCGGCCAGCCAGATCGAGGGCGCGATCATCCAGAACAGCGCCCAGGTGTACGCGGCGTAGCAGACATCGGACGCCACCCTGAGGCTGCGGCGCATCTGAGGCAATATGCTGATCCACACCAGGCGGATGATTTGCCACCATACCGCGCGCGTCGGCGTTGCGCCTTTCTCGAACAATTCGCGGCAGGCCGCGCGGCGGATTTTGCCGCTCGATGTCTTGAGCACGCTGCGTACCGGCGCCAGCACGATGTTGTCCGCCGCTATTCCCAGTATGTCCAGTGTCAGCGCACTGATCCGGTCGCGCAGTGCTTCGAGTTGCGCGGGGGCAGTCTCGCGCGTTTCGGCCAGCACCACGAGACGCTCGGTGCCGGTGGCCGGATCGGGGCTGCCGAATACCGCGACGCAGCCCTTGCGGATGCCGGGGACATCGCCCGCGGCTTCTTCGAGTTCATAGGGATAGATGTTGCGCCCGGCGCGGATGATGATGTCTTTCGAGCGCCCGGTCAGGTAAATATCGCCCTCGGCCAGATAGGCATAATCGCCGGAATCCAGCCACTCGCCGTGGAACAGCAGGCGCGTCTGTTCAGGGTTTCGGTAGTAGCCGCCAGTGGCGGACGGCCCCTTGAATTCGAGATGCCCTTCCACGCGCTCGCCCACTTCGCGTCCCGTGGCATCCACGATCCTGATTTCGTGACCGGTAAGCGGCTGGCCGCATGCCACGAAACGAAACGCATCTTTCTCGTCGCTGCCGACCGGCTCGGCATGACCGGTGCGCATGAAACTGTCGCGCCTGATGCGGTCGATCAGCGGGCTGCGCCCCGGCGGGGGAAATGCCAATCCCACCGAGCACTCGGCCAGCCCGTATACCGGCGCAATCGCCTGCGGGCGCAAGCCGTAATGTCCGAAGCGTTGCGCGAAATGGGTGATGGTCTCCGGGCTGACCGGCTCTGCACCGTTGAATGCCATGCGCCAGCTCGACAGGTCGAGCCCTGCGAGCGCGGCATCCGGGATTTTGCGCAGGCATAATTCGTAGCCGAAATTGGGAGATGCAGACAGGGTGCCGCGATGCTTGTGGATCGCCCACAGCCAGCGTTCCGGGCGCGCCAAAAAGCTCAGCGGCGACATCACCACCAGCGGGCAGGCATGATACAGGCTGCCCATCCATGCGCCGATCAGACCCATGTCGTGGTACAGCGGCAACCAACTGATGAACACATCCATGGAGGTGGCCTGCAGCGCCTTGCCCATCGCGCGGATGTTGGTCAGCAGGTTGGCGTGGGTGAGGACGGTTCCCTTGGGGTTACCGGTGCTGCCGGAGGTGTACTGGATCAGCGCGATGCTCTCGGGCTTGAGCGGGATGTTCCCGGGCTTGAGTATGATTCTTGGCGCGCGCCCGGTGCCGGATAGTTCGCCCACCGTAACCACCATGCGCAACGATTCCACCTGCGCCTTAAGCAGCTTCGCTATGGGTTTTGCTTCAGGCACCGTAATCAGGATGGTGGCGAGCGCATTGGAAAGTATGCCCGCATGCCGCCGCAGGTGATCCTCGATCTGCGAGGGGCGCGCAGGCGGGTAGATCGGCACGGGCACGCCGCCCGCCAGCAGCACGCCGAGGAAACAGTAGAAATATTCGCGGCTGGTGGGCAGCATGAGCGCCACCGACTGGCCGGGCTGCAATTCGCGCTCCAGCAGCCCCGCCACGATCTGTTCGGCGCCGTCGCGCAGCGCGGCGTAGGTCAGCGCGGTTTCGTTGCTCTCCGCATCCTGCAGCGTGATATGCGTCCGATCCGGATGCGCGCGCACATGCCAATCCAGAACTTCCGGCAAGGTAAGCGCATCCGACGGTTCGGCCTGTACCCAGGTCGGCGCTTCGTCCCTGATTATGTTTGCGGGTTGCCCTTTGGCCGGGACAGCAGCCAGCACCGCCTGCAATAGATCGCGCGGCGTTTCGGCGGTGGCCAGTATCCGTTCCGGCAGGCTGATCCCGAAGACCTGCTCGATGCGCGTGAGCAGCTCCACCCGCCCGAGGCTGTCGAAACCCAGATCGCGTTCGATGGAACTGTCCAGTGTAGCCTGAATGGCATCTTCTGGACGAGAGTGCAGTTCGGCCGCGAGCCGCCGGATGGTTGCCAGCAATAAGCTGGAGGTGTCATTCATAGCGTTTATCCTAGAAAAAGCAGTTGTCCACGAAAAGCACGAAAAATACGAAAAAATTCAAAAGATTTTATGATGCGAACTGATACCCAATGGGTGATGCGCCCAGCCAATACAATCTTGTTTTATTTCGTGCCTTTCGTGTTTTTCGTGGATGAATTGCCATTTTTAGATTTACCATACCCCTCGTTCCTGCCCGCGCAGGAACGACACAGTTTTGTGTTAAAAACTATTTGGGTTTGCGGCGGTAATGGTCAACAATATCCCCCCGTCCGCCCATGACAGTCAAGAAAAACCATGCGCCCTTCACTTGCCAAAAATGTCGCACCCCGCGAAGTCTGGGCTTGGGCCATGTACGATTTCGCCAACTCCGGCTATACCACGGTGGTCATCACCGCCATTTTCAATGCCTATTTCGTTTCGGTGGTGGCGGGCAACCAGCCTTGGGCGACGTTTGCTTGGACGGCTGCGCTGGCGGTTTCCTACGCCGCGATCATGTGTACCGCGCCGCTCATCGGGGCTTATGCGGACGCGTATGCCGCGAAGAAAAAACTGCTGGCGCTGACCACCATCGGCTGCGTGATCTTCACCGCGCTGCTCGCGCTGGCCGGGCCGGGCAGCCTGTGGCTCGCCATCCCGCTGATCGTGCTGTCCAATTTCTTTTACGGCAGCGGCGAGAATCTGGCGGCGGCCTTCCTGCCGGAACTGGCGCGCGGGCGCTCGCTCGGCAGGGTGTCGGGATGGGGCTGGAGCCTCGGCTATGTCGGTGGGCTGGTCAGCCTCGGCGCCTGCCTCGCCTATGTGACCTGGGCGCAAGGGCAGGGGCAGCAGGCAGCGGATTTCGTGCCGGTGACCATGCTGATCACCGCCGCGCTGTTCGCGGTTTCCAGCCTGCCGGTTTTCCTGTTCCTCAAGGAGCGTGCCGTGCCGCAACCCCATTTGCAGGGGCTGAACCTGATGCAGGAATCTTTTGCGCGGCTCGGGCAAACGCTCAGGCACGCGAAGAATTACCGCGACCTGAGGCGCTTTCTGGTTTGCACCGTGTTTTACCAGGCGGGTATCCAGACGGTGATCACGCTCGCCGCGATCTACGCGCAACAGGCGATGCATTTCACCACCCGGCAAACCATCATGCTGATCCTCGTGGTCAATATCACCGCCGCCATCGGCGCTTTCCTGTTCGGCCACCTGCAAGACCGCATCGGCCATGTTCCCGCCATCGCATTGACGCTGGTTGGCTGGATCGTGATGGTCGGCTTGGCATGGGGCGCGGAAGGCCCCGGAATGTTCTGGGCCGCCGCCAACCTCGCGGGAATCTGCATGGGCGCCAGCCAGTCCGCCGGGCGCGCGCTGGTGGGATTGTTGAGCCCGGCCACGCGGCACGCCGAGTTTTTCGGGCTCTGGGGGCTGGCGGTCAAGCTCTCGTCGATACTGGGGCCGCTGACTTATGGTGCGGTAATCTGGATTTCGCAAGGCGACCACCGCCTCGCCATGTTGATCACCGGCAGTTATTTTGTCGCGGGGCTGGCAATATTGGCCGGGGTGGATGTCAGGCGCGGGAGGCTTGCTGCGTTGCGGTCAAAATCCAACCATCGCTCCCTAGCAGCCTGTCGGACTTGAAGAATCGAAGCGAAGCGGGTTAAGCAGGCAAGCCGCAAAGCGGCGCTCGCAAAATTCGGCTGGGCGAGGGCAGATTTTGACGGTTTTGCAGGTCAATAGTCGTTCTATATGACCAAAAAAGCGGCGAAATATGCACCGGCCAGGCGGATTTGCAGCCGATGTTAATTTCCCGCAATATGCAAAGAGCGCCACAGATGCAAATAAAAGTGCTGCTAGAATTACCAAAATCCCGATTGCGCCCGGGGTCGGGCGCAAAAAATATTTTATGCCTGGTGCGCATCGCGGCATTCTCCCGATAATTTGCAACAATTTACACCACGGAATAACCCATGAAAAATGAAAGCGCTGCCCCGGTTTCCAGTAATCCGACTTCTGGAGATGTCGTGTGGCACCATGCCACGGTGACACGCGCGCGGCGCGAGGCGATGAACGGGCATCGCGGCGCCATCCTCTGGTTCACCGGCCTCTCCGGCGCGGGCAAGTCGACCCTGGCGCATGCCGTGGAAGAACATCTGCACCGCATGGGATGCCGGACATTCGTGCTGGATGGCGATAACGTGCGCCACGGACTATGCGGGGATCTGGGATTTTCGGCGGCGGATAGGGCTGAAAACATCCGCCGCATCGGCGAAGTCGCCAGGCTCTTCATGGAGGCGGGCGTGATCGTGCTGACGGCGTTTATCTCGCCATTCCGCGAAGACCGCAACAAGGTGCGCGCCATGGTGCAGCCGGGTGAATTTATCGAAATCTATTGCGAATGCCCGATCGATGTATGCGAGCAGCGCGATGTGAAGGGGTTGTACAAGAAAGCGCGCGCGGGGGAAATCGGGCAGTTCACCGGAATTTCTTCCGCCTATGAGCCGCCGGACGCGCCCGAACTGGTGGTAAAAACATCCGGGATGGATTTGAACGATTGCGTGCGGAAGGTATTGCAAGCGTTTCTGAAGTGGGGTGAGCGTGCTGAAACAGGCGCTAAAGCAGAATCCTCCAACCGGTGAGCACATACCGCTCCAGCACAAACAGCAGGGCGAAAACCGACAGCAGCAACACCGTAACGCGAAGCACCTGCCACGCGAATGCGAGATAGCGGCGGTTGCGCGTGAAGATATACATCGCGGCGCCCAGCACCAGCAGCAGCGCGGCCAGCACCAGAATCAAACGCAGGATCAACATGCGATTACCTCCTTAAATCTGCCGTTCACTAAAAAACAGGTTATCCCAAATTCCGCAGATGAACCACGAAGAGCGCGAAGATTAAATTTTTTCGTGCCTTTCGTTACCATGTAACACCTGTTTTTTCGTAGGTTGGGTTAGCGGTTTCATCGCGTAACCCAACAGATTTTGTAGGTTGGGCAAAGCGTAGCGTACACAACATCGCAATGCTACCAAACTTGGTTGTATTTGGTAGAATACGCGCCCATTTAATTTTTTGAGCGATTGATCGAAAAACCATGAACGAATATCTGTTTACTTCCGAATCCGTATCCGAAGGCCATCCCGACAAGGTGGCCGACCAGATTTCCGATGCCATCGTCGATGCCATCCTGGCGCAGGACAAGCATTCGCGCGTGGCCGCCGAAACGCTGTGCAACACCGGCCTCGTGGTGCTGGCCGGCGAGATCACCACCACCGCCGTGGTCGATTACATCCAGGTGGCGCGCGACACCATCAAACGCATCGGTTATGACAACACCGAATACGGCATCGACTACAAGGGCTGCGCGGTGCTGGTGGCCTACGACAAGCAAAGCCCGGATATCGCACAGGGCGTAAACAAGGCCTATGACGACAACATGGATCAGGGCGCGGGCGACCAGGGCCTGATGTTCGGCTATGCCTGCGACGAAACCGACACGTTGATGCCGCTGCCGATTTACCTGGCGCACCGCGCGATGGAACGCCAGGCGCAATTGCGCCGCGATGGCCGCTTGCCCTGGTTGCGCCCGGACGCCAAATCGCAGGTTACCGTGCGCTATGCGGATGGCAAGCCGCACTCCATCGACACCGTGGTGATCTCGACCCAGCACGCGCCGGAAATGACGCTGGAAGCTATCCGCGAAGCCGTGATTGAAGACATCATCAAGCCGGTGCTGCCGAAGGAGCTGGTGAAGGGCGACGTCAAGTATCTGGTCAACCCGACCGGGCGTTTCGTCGTCGGCGGCCCGCAGGGCGATTGCGGCCTGACCGGGCGCAAGATCATCGTCGACACCTACGGCGGCGCGGCCCCGCATGGCGGCGGCGCATTCTCCGGCAAGGATCCGTCCAAGGTAGACCGCTCGGCCGCTTACGCCGGTCGCTATGTCGCCAAGAACATCGTCGCCGCCGGCCTGGCCAGCAAATGCCTGATCCAGATTTCCTACGCGATCGGCGTGGCGCACCCAACCAGCGTCTGGGTCACCACTTACGGCACCGGCAAAGTAACCGACGAAAAAATTGCGGATCTGGTCAAGAAACATTTTGACCTGCGCCCGAAAGGCATCGTGCAAATGCTCGACCTGCTGCGCCCGATCTACCAGAAGACAGCGTCCTATGGCCACTTTGGCCGCGAAGAGCCCGAATTCAAGTGGGAGAATACGGACAAGGCGGCAGCGCTACGTGCCGATGCCGGATTGTAATTCCAATTCCGCCTAATGGATTATTCTTACTGTGTCACAAAGCGCTGAAGGGCGCATTGCGGCGTTAAAATCGGGTTCAAAATGCTCATTTACGCTATGTAAACTCCGCTTTTTCACCCGATTTTGCCTTGCACTGCATCCCTTGATCGCTTTGTGACACAGTAAGATTAAA
>JACREB010000009.1 GCA_016218475.1 Nitrosomonadales bacterium
AATGCTTCAAGTTCGTTGCGCTCTTGCTCCGTGAGCGTTACCCGGTATCTCGGTGACATGGCGACCTCCTTTTGTTAAGGGTTTCACCAGTATGTCACAAGGCGTTACAATACGAAAGCAATAATGTTACATGGTACTAGTCTTACTGTGTCACAAAGCGATCAAGGGATGCAGTGCAAGGCAAAATCGGGCGAAGTGGGTCAAGCAGGGATGGGCGGTTTGCCGTTGCCGCCCAACTCGCAAAAAGCGGAGTTTACATGTAGTAAATGAGCATTTTGAGCCTGATTTTAACGCCGCAATGCGCCCTTCAGCGCTTTGTGACACAGTAAGAAGTGCGTTCCAGCAAAACCGTTACCGTTCGCGGTTAAGTAGTGACTTGGCACGGGGTTATCGTGCTTAGTCAATACTTAGTTCCATCAGAGATTGTCGAACCGCTGGATGCCCGCCGATACTGGCCTTCGACAAGGCCTTCAGTCCTGAGCGTAGTCGAAGGGTCAGGCCGAACGGTTTGTTTGTAATGGTTTTAGTGGAACGATCTATTAGTCCAATATCCGCATCAGGTGACCGAGCGGCAGCTTGCCCATGGCGAGCGCAACCAGGTCAGCGCGGCGTACAACTTCGCCGAGCATTTGCCTGAGCGCCGCAGGATGATGCAGGAATGGGCGGATTATCTGGACAAGCAAAAGGCAGGAGCGGAAGTGATAACGCTGCCAATCAAAGCTGCTTGACATGTGAGTCGTTACGCGATACAGTGCGCCATGATTAAAACATTCCGGCATAAAGGGCTTGAGTCGTTTTTCTTGACTGGCAGCAAAGCAGGCATACAGCCTCACCATGTTGCGAAATTAGAACGGCAATTGCTGCGCCTCAATGTTGCCAAAGACCACAGCTACATGAATATGCCGGGGTGGGGGTTTCATCCGCTGACCGCAAACCTTGCCGGGCATTATTCGGTAAGCGTGAGCGGCAACTGGCGTATGACGTTTACATTTGAGGGCGAGGATGCCGTGCTGGTCGATTATCAGGATTACCACTAGGAGCAAACAAAAATGAAAATGCACAACCCACCACACCCCGGCCTGACCCTACGCGACGATGTGTTGCCAGCGCTTGGGCTGACTGTGACTGAGGCCGCGCAACAATTGGATGTTGCCCGCGTAACGCTTTCCCGTGTGCTGAATGGCCGCGCCGCTATTTCGCCGGAAATGGCCTTGCGCCTTGAAGCATGGTTGGGTGTGGAGCGTGGGGGTCATGCTGATGCGTGGATTGCCGAGCAGCGCGCCTACGACATGTGGCAGGCCGAGCAGCGAATTAAGGTTGCGCCCTTGCATGTTCAGCCTGCGCCGGTAGCACCTGGACGGTGGCGCGCAGCCTGAAACGAGTTCCACCGTCCCTCATGCGGATCATGGGGAAAGCGGCGGCAAGGGTGATACGCACCCCAACTGCCTGACCACAACGCAACCTATAGAGGAGGTAGCATCATGGCTACAGGCCATGCAGCAGATCATCCATGGATGAAAAATGCCCATCTGCAAGTCCGCCCACAATGGGCATTGCGCTACACCGTAGCAAGGGGAAAACAGGGTAAAGCGGACATTTTTATTTGGCGTTGACAGGCAAATTTTCGATTCCGGTTCCGGCGCCATCACACTTCCATCCATGCTCGACGAAGCCCACAAAATCCAATAGAGGTAACAAGTTTGAGTGTTTTATTTTAGCGGGCCTTGATAATGCCTACCCATTTCATCAATTTCAGAACTTGGATGCCCGACACCCGGCAAAGGAAAATATCGTGAACACCAGAACAGAACGTGATTCGTTCGGCCCTATTGAAGTTACGGCGGAACGCCTTTGGGGCGCGCAGACGCAACGCTCGCTGCAATACTTCCATATCTCGACCGAGCGAATGCCGGAAGAAATCATCATGGCGCTTGCAAAAGCCAAACGCGCCGCTGCTCTGGTTAACAGTGAGCTTGGGCTATTGGGCGGAGAAAAGGCGGACGCCATCATGCAGGCGGCAGATGAAGTGCTGGATGGACAGCACAATCAGGAGTTTGTCCTGTCGGTATGGCAGACCGGCTCGGGCACACAGAGCAACATGAACATGAACGAGGTGCTTGCCAACCGCGCTTCGGAATTGCTTGGTGGCGCACGCGGCGAAGCGCGCAAGGTTCACCCCAACGATGAGGTCAATCTCGGCCAGTCATCCAACGATATTTTTCCCACTGCGATGCATGTGGCCGCCGCCACCGGCATCACGCAAAAACTGCTTCCGGCATTGAACACATTGCGCGCGACGCTGGAAAAGAAATCCGCCGCATTCGTCGGTATCATCAAGATCGGACGCACCCATTTGCAGGATGCCACCCCGCTGACACTGGGGCAGGAGTTTTCCGGTTACGTGGCGCAACTGTATCTCGCGGAATCGGCCATTCGCGCCACGCTGGCGCCGCTGTGCCAACTGGCGGTCGGCGGTACGGCGGTGGGCACCGGGCTGAACACCCATGCCGAATTCGGCGAACGCGTCGCCGCAGAACTGGCGCGCAGCACCGGCTTGCCCTTCAAAAGCGCCGCCAACAAGTTCGCCGCATTGGCCGCGCACGATGCGCTGGTGGCCGCTCACGGCGCACTCAAGGCACTGGCTGTCGCGCTGATGAAAATTGCCAACGATGTGCGCTGGCTGGCCTCCGGGCCACGCTCCGGGCTAGGAGAAATCAGCATACCGGAGAACGAGCCGGGCAGCTCGATCATGCCGGGCAAGATAAATCCGACCCAGTGCGAAGCGCTGACCATGCTGTGCTGCCAGGTGTTCGGCAACGATGTCGCGATCACCGCAGGCGGCGCTTCGGGCAATTTCGAACTCAATGTATTCAAGCCGCTCATCGCGCACAATTTCATGCAGAGCGTGCGCCTGCTGGCCGATGGCATGGAAAGTTTCGAGGAGTATTGCGTGCGCGGCATCGAAGCCAATCGCGAACGCATCAAGGATCAGGTGAGGCGTTCGCTGATGCTGGTGACCGCGCTGACCCCGCATATCGGCTACGACCGCGCCGCCGAGATCGCAAAAAGAGCCCATCACGACGGCAGCACGCTGAAGCAGGCGGCAATGGCGTCGGGTCATGTTACGGAAGCCGAATTCGACCGATGGATACAGCCGGCGGAGATGGTGCATCCAAAGACGAACTGAAAAGGTATGCAGCAACCTTGTTTTTCCCAAACCATACCTGGCAGTAATACGCAAATCACCTTCGGCGTGAAGCTGATGTTCCTTGTGGGTGAATACCGGGTACCTCTAAAAATTTTGCAATATTACCGATCACCGCCTCGAACATCGCCGTGGTCAGGCGTTTTGTCTGTGTGTTGTAGCGGCTGCAATGGTAACTGTCAAACAACTTCAAGCCGCCGGGCAGCATATGTTGTGCGCCGTGCCCGAACGCAAAATCGCTCTTGCGCTGTTGCAGCGCCATCAGCACCGCCTGATGCGCTATCGCGCCCAAGGCAAGTATTGCCGCGCCTTGCGGCAACATCGCCAGTTCCTCCGCGACATAGCCGTTGCAGGCGCGAATCTCGCCCGGCTCCGGCTTGTTCTGCGGCGGCAAACAGCGCACGGCGTTTGTGATGCGGCAGCCCTTCAGATGCAAGGAAGAATTGGCGTTTCCGGTTGTATCTAACGGCTCGGCGCTGCTTGCGAAACCATATTTGTGCAACGCACCATACAACAGGTTGCCCGCGAAATCGCCGGCGAATGGGCGGCCTGTGCGGTTCGCACCATGCATTCCGGGCGCGAGCCCGACGACCAGAAACGGGCTGCGCGGTTCGCCAAACGAGCTTACCGGCAAGGCATGGTAGCCGGGATGTTCGCCTCGCACTTGATCGAGAAACCCCGCCAGGCGCGGGCACGAGCGGCAATCTGCGGTAAATTTCATCGCTCATCCATGCCCGAAAAAACCGGCGTACCACAAGCCGATCAGCGAGCAGATGCCCGCCGCTATCGCCAGGTAATAAGGCCATGCCACCTGTTTATCCGCAAACGGATCAACCAGCGAGCGCTGCGCGCCCTCCGGTAAATCGGCCAAGCCGGTCAACGAAGCGCCGAACGGAATATTGATAAGCAACCGCGCATTGATCGCCCAGCCGCCGGCATCCAGTATCGGGCCGAGATTGCGTTTCTTCAGCTTGAACCAGGCCATCAGCATGGCCGGGCCGGAAATCAGCAACATCAGGCCGATTACCGCCAAAGGCATTTGCCAGAGCTTCAGCCCCAGCAAGCCGCTGACGATCGAAGCGAGAATGCCGCCGATAGCGCCGATCGCCAGCCCTATCGCCGCAAAAATACCGGCGAACTTGCCCACATCGAAAGGTGGCTTGGGCGGCGTGGCAGGTATCTCTACCGCCGGTTTGCCGCCGTCCACCACCGCCTTGAGCAACTTGTCATCCACCGGGCCGACCTTCGATGCGGCCAGTTTTTGCATCTGTTCACCGATCATCTTGGACAGTTTTTTGTAGGGCGACCAGAATGCCTGGCGGATGCTGATCGGATGGTCGATGATGCGCACGATGCTGGCATTCCAGTCCTGCCCCTTGCGGTCATAGAAAATACCGTTGCGCCCGACCAGCAGAAAATCCGAGTCGCCTGCGGTAAATGCGGCGGCGATACTCATTTTTTCCGCACCGCCATTGCGCACGCAATCGCAATACGCGAGGCAAATGCCGCTCATGCTGGCAAACCCGGCGTGCTTGGACACATCCTCGACCTTGACGCACAAATCGCAACTGCGCCCGTCCAGATACAGCGCGCCGACCTGAAATATCGCCTTGTCCTCACCGGTGTAAAAATTGCGGAACGATACAAAGTTGTTTACCAGGCTGAACAAATCGCGGTTGTAGCGCAGCAATTTTTCTACTGAACGTATTGCTTTTACTTCGGCTTCGACAGCCTTATCCTGAACAACCAGGCCATCTATCGCTTCTCTGTGGCCGCTGCCGAGAATCTCGCGTATGCGTGCAATGCCAAGCTGTTCGATATTATTTGCCGGCTTGTCCGCTTGCCAGGTTTCAAATGCGGTAAATCTGGCGCATAGATCAACCCATTCCGGAGCGCTCAGACTTTTTCTGCTGCCCAGCAGAGGCGTAACGACCTGTTCGCGCAACACATCAACCTTGCTTTGCCAAGCCGGGTTGATGCCGGAAATCAATGGCAACGGCTTGTCCGCTTCTACTGTCGCCAGCGGGAAACTGGCCACTTCCCGGCTTTGCGCCGACAGGTTTTGCGCGGCGAGCTGCTGGTAATCTTCGACCGAGCGGCTTAACGGCACGGCTGCACGCGCATCGTATGCCGCCAACTGGCAACGCGTGAAATAGTCGTTGACCTTATCCTTGATAGCATGAAAAGCAACCGCCGCAGCTTCTGTTTTATCACCCAAAAACTGGATGGTCGCATCTCTCTCTCCCTTGGAATGCCAACCCGAATAAGCGGTTGCCCCGGCAAAAAATCTGGTTGCAATATCCTGATTGATACCATCCCCGCCGCCCAGATCCGCCACCGAACCGGCGCATTTGACAATGTCTGCAATGGTTGCGCGCAACCCGGTATCGGCAACCTGCCCGGCACAAATAACCCCGTCGCCGTTAAATTCCAGCCTTGCCACAAATTTTTCAATATCGGCCATGTCCGCCAGCGAGATGCTTGCGGCATCGGTCTTGCCGAGACTTTTCAGGATGTGCCGCGCAGAGGCCAGCACCTGTTTGCCTTCTTCGCTACTGCCGTCAATGTCGGCTAATGCCAGACTATCCGAGCCCTTGACCAATAAATCGGCATTCTTCAACAACCCGCCCGCCCATGCGATGGCCGCCAGCACTTCATTGGCGCGCACATGCGCATCCGCATCGGCATCGATCAAATCCAGTGTTCTGGTATCAAACTCAATACCGCGCGTCGGACAGCTCAGGGCTACCCACAGCTTCTGATCCAGTTCTTTGAGCGCCAGCAAATCCGCGCCGGTATCAAGCTGCACCTGATCGAATCCGCCGGCGCGAAAAAAATTCCATGTGTGCAAAAAAGCCATAAGTTTTCCTTAAAAATGCGCCGAAATACATTTTGCAACCCCACACCGTATGACTGCCCGCATTATAATCCTCCATCTTGATACCTTACTTCCCCTTCGCCTAAAGGCGAAGTTGATTATTACTCTCGCGTGTAAAAACACATCATCATCCATGCTGCTCTGCTATAATCCGCGCCCTCGGGGCGTAGCGCAGCCTGGTAGCGTACATGCATGGGGTGCATGTGGTCGGAGGTTCGAATCCTCTCGCCCCGACCAGTTGAATCAGATGGTTACTTATGTGAAGCCACGTCGGGTTAGCGGCTTTATGGTTCGACAAGCTCTGATGGAACTGCTAACCCACTCTCTGTTTTCTGGCTCGCCACCGCAACACTACCGCCACGCGCCATGCCACGCGCACCACAAAATATCCTGCAATTGCCAGACACGTGGCGAGTAGCGGCAGGCCGATCATGATCGGTTTGCCCAGCATCACCAGCCAACCCCACAATTCATTCACCCAATTATGCCAATGCATTTCCGGAAATGACAGTTGCGCCACCACCGCTTCGCTGCGTGCGCCACTCACTATTGCGCCAAGTTCATAAGCCAGCACGTACAGCGGCAAGATAGTGAAGGGATTGGTATAAAGCGTAGTAAATACCGCCACCGGCAAATTGACGCGCAACAGCAATGCCAGCAATGCGGCAGAGATCATTTGCAACGGCCCGGGAATCAGGCCGCAAAATAATCCGACCGCCACACCGCCCGCCACCGAGCGGCGATGCAAGTGCCACAGGTTGGGATGGTGCAACCAGCCACCGAACGGCTTCAGCCATTGGTTGCTTCTCACCGTTTCGTGCGATGGCAGGAATTTGCGGAATAATTTGCGCATGGCTTCATTCTATACGAACCTCCCGAACCATCCATATGCCATAAAGGATTTATTCATGTTTCGCGGTATTTGCGTTAGTCTGCGCGCATGGTTCTTTTCACAATCTGCTTCACCTTCGGCGTATGGCTGTTGCAACAACAGCCCGCCCTGCCGGAATTCGTCTGGGCATGGTTGCTGCTCGGTTTTCCTTTCACCTTTATCCTTTCGCGTCTTCGCTGGCGCAGTCGGTTTGCCCGCTCGATATGCGCCCTGCTCCTCGCCGCCTTTGCCTGCGGGTCAGGTTTCTATCACGCCGCATGGCAGGCCGGACAGCGTCTTGCCGTCAGCTTGCCGGATGAGTGGCAGGGCCGCGACATCGAGGTGATCGGGGTGGTTGCCGAGCTGCCGCGCAGCCACGAACGCGGCCTGCGCTTCAGTTTCAATGTCGAAAAAATCCTCACGCCCCAGGCCAGCGTGCCGCGACATGTTTATCTCAGCACCTATTACGACAAACTGGCCACTCCGCTCGGAATACGGGCAGGCGAACGCTGGCAGCTCACGCTGCGCCTCAAGCAGCCGCATGGCAGCAGCAACCCGCACGGGTTCGATTTCGAAGTATGGGCGCTGGAAAACAAGGTGCGCGCAGTCGGCTACGTGCATAACAAGGGTAATAATTTTCGTCTCGATGCGCTAGCCGATGGCTTGTTTTATCGCATCGAGTCGTGGCGCGAAACGGTGCGCGACAAATTCAGCGCCACGCTCGGCAAAGCGCCCTACTCCGGCGTATTGAGCGCGCTGGCGGTCGGCGACCAGAGCAGCATCCCGTCGGCGCAGTGGCAGGTATTCACGCGCACCGGCGTGAATCACCTGATGAGCATCTCCGGCCTGCACATCACCATGCTCGCCAGCTTCGGCTTTGCACTCACCTACTGGCTGTGGCGGCGCAGCACGCGGCTCACGCTGCGGCTGCCCGCACGCAAGGCCGCCGCGCTGGTCGCGCTGCTGGTGGCGCTGGGCTATGCGCTGCTGTCCGGTTTCGCCGTCCCGGCGCAGCGCACCGTGTACATGGTCGGCGCGGTCGCCGCCGCGTTGTGGCTGAACCGCAATTTTTCGCTCGGGCAAATTCTCGGCATCGCGCTGCTCGGCGTGCTGGTTCCCGATCCGTGGGCAGTCATGTCGCCCGGCTTCTGGCTGTCGTTCGGCGCGGTGGCGATCATCCTGTACGTAACCGCGCACCGCATCGATGGCAGCCACCGGCTGCAGGAAGGCAACGGTGGAACTGCCGGGCATCAATCTCGCTCTTTGCGGATGCTGAATGAATACATCACGGTGCAATGGGCGATGACCATCGGCCTGATCCCCATGCTGCTGGCGCTATTCCAGCAGGTGTCGCTGGTCTCGCCCATCGCCAATGCCTTCGCGATTCCGCTGGTGAGTTTGATCGTCGTGCCGCTCGCTTTGCTCGGCGCGGTGTTGCCGCCCTATTTCAGCAATTGGGATGTGCCGCTGTGGCTGGCGCATATCGTGATGGATTGGACGATGGTGTTGCTGGAATGGCTGAGCACCCTGCCGCAGGCGGTGTGGACGCAACATGCGCCGCCCGCGTGGAGCATCGTGGCCGGCATGTTAGGCGTATTGTGGTTACTGCTGCCGCGCGGTTTCCCGGCGCGCTGGCTGGGGTTTCTGTTGCTGCTGCCGATGTTTTTGAACACCCCGGAGCCGCCCGCGCAAGGCACGCTGCGCCTGATTGTTTTCGATGTCGGGCAGGGTCTGGCCGTCGCCGCGCAAACCCGGCAGCATGCGCTGCTCTACGACACCGGCCCTGATTTTTCCGGCGATGCCGACAGCGGCAACCGCATCCTGATTCCCGGCTTGCGTGCCTTGGGCATCAGCAAACTGGACGGGTTGATCCTCACGCACGACGACACCGACCACACCGGCGGTGCGCTTTCCGTGCTGCAGGCCATGCCTGTCGACTGGCTGTCTTCTTCGCTGCCCGAGCAAAGCCCCATTCTGCAACAGGCATCCCCCTCCCTACCCCAAAGGAAGAGGGAGTTATCTCGTTGCGCCGACGGGCAAAACTGGGATTGGGATGGTGTGCATTTCGAGCTGCTGCACCCGTCACCCGAAAGCTATGCGCAGGAAAAAATCCGCAAAAATAACCGCGGCTGCGTGCTGCGCATCAGCACGGGCAAGCAACACATTTTGCTGGCTACCGACATCGAGAAAGAATCCGAGCAGCGGCTGATCAAGGAACACGCCGACAAGTTGTCCGCCACCCTGCTGGTTGTGCCGCACCATGGCAGCAAGACTTCATCCACCATCGAATTTGTTGCGGCCACCCTGCCCGACTACGCCGTATTCACCGTGGGCTACCGCAACCATTTCGGCCATCCAAAACCGGAAGTGCTGCAACGCTATGCCGACAGCGGCGCTGAACTGCTGCGCTCGGACGAAGACGGCGCGATCCTGGTTGAAACAGACTCGCAGGGCTTTCAGGTTGAACGCTACCGCAAGACGCATCGCCGCTACTGGACGCATGCGCCGCGCCAGTAAAGTTTAGGGAACCTCTATAAATCCAAACTACGTCGCGATACTGCGTTGCTCAGAAAATTTTAACGCTTACATATCAAACATATGCGGCGCGCTAAAATTTTCTTCGCGCCTTGTCTCGTTTAGTATTTTGGATTTATAGAGGCCCCTTTATTTCTTCTTGCCCCGCATGCCCCAAAAAACTGCTGAAATTCAGAACAACGCTGGCCGCTCCGCCAACAAAAACGCCGGGTTTTTCCGGCACAAGCAGCCTTGTTTTCAACGTGATTTCTTATGCCGTTCTTGAAAATAATTTTTCGGTAGAGGATCAAGGGCGCGCTGTCTCCGCCTCAGGCAATGTAATCTTTATAGCCGCCTGCTGTTTGGCGTCGGACAGATAAGCCTGAAACATTTCCTCGCCGCTCACCTGGCGCAATTGTTGCGCATAGCGCGCGCGTTTTGTTTCATCGGGTTTTGCGCCATCCTTGACAGCGTCAATACGCGCCAGCACATAACCGTTTTGCGCCGATTCCGCCCCGACAAACTGCGGCAGCCTGGCTGCATCCGCCTGAAATATTTTTCGTGCCATTTCCTTATCCAACGAGCCATGTTGCGCGCGGGTAATGGTCTGGGGAGCAGCCCAATTCAATGCGGGCTTATCGCCGCGCTGTAATTGTTCCAGCAGCGTTTTGCCTTGCTTGGCGGCCAGCTCCAATGCCTGCTGGCGCAACAGTTTCTGGCGGATCGCCTCCTGCACTTCGTCGAGCGGACGCACGGCGGCCGGCTTATATTCCAGAACGCGCGCGGCAACCAGTGTATTCGCCGCCACCTCGATCGCTGCCGTGTTACGCTTATTTTTTACGGCCTCGTCAGTAAAAATTGCCTGCAACATTTTTGCCGTCCACGGCTCGCCTGCATCCTCCCCCTTAACCAGCCAGCCGCTCTGCTCCACCTTCACACCGGCAAGGTCGGACGCCGGTTTCAGGGTGTCGCTTTGTTCATATACAGTATTGCTGAATTTTTCCGCAAGCTCGGCAAATCTGTCGGCAGCTTTTTGCTGGCGCAGCTTGTTCTCGATACCTGCGCGAGCCTCATCGGATGACAGGATTCTGGCGGGCTTGATTGCGGCCATCTTGATGATGTGATATCCGAAATCCGATTTCACCAGGCCGCTGATTTCGCCCTGTTTAAGCGCAAAGGCAGCTTCTTCAAACGGTTTGACCATCATGCCGCGACCAAAAAATTCAAGGTTGCCCCCGTTTGCGGCGGAGCCCGTATCTTGCGAATTCAGTTTAGCCAATTCGGCAAACTTGGCGGGGTTCTGCCTCGCTTGTTGCAGCAGCCGCTCAGCCTTCGCCCTGGCCGCATCCTGTTCGGCTTGCGGCGCTGCAGCGGTTACGGCAATCAGGATATGTGCCGCCTGACGCTGTTCCGGTGTGCCGAAATCGCCTTGATGCGCCTCATAATATTGGCGCACTTCTTCCGGCGCAACTCCGGCTTTACCCGATAATGTATCTGCGGAAAACTTCACATATTCGACCTTGGCCTGCTCGGGGCTATGAAATTCTTTCTGGTTCTGTCCGTAGTATTTTTTAATGTCGGCTTCGTCTGCCCTGCTTTGCGTGACAAAAGGTTGAAACGATATGCTCGACACGCTTACCATACGCTGCTGATCGTTCAAACGGATAATATTGCTGGCGACGCCGTTCGAGACAAATCCATTTTGCGCATAGGCGTCGCGCATCTGCTGCCCGAGCAAATCATCACGCAAACGCGCCTCGAACATCAACGGCGACATTCCCTGGCTTGCCAGCGCGGCTTCGTAAAGTTTCTTGTCAAACTTTCCATCGTTCCGGAAGGCTTCAATACCCAGTATAACGTGCGCCATCTGCTCATCGGTGACGGTTAAACCAATAGACTTGGCGCGCTCTACCAGCAAACGCTGCGCGACCAGATTGTCTATCGCCGCACGCTTCATTTCCGGATCGCCGAGCATCGTCTCATCAAATTTCGCCCCCAGCATTTGACGCAAACGATCCTGTTGCTTGCGCAATGCATTTTCAAATTCCTGCTTGGGAATTTTTGCGCCGTTTACCGTGGCAACCACTTCTGCCGTATTCCCGGACCGGTTATATGAATCTACTCCCCAGAACGCAAACGGCAAAATGATAAGCGCCAAAACAATCTGCACCAGTCGTTTTTTTTCATGGACAAAATCAAACATGGCGATAACACCCGGCTATTGAACAAATGAAAAAAAGGCGAACTCGCGTTCGCCTTGATTATTTGGCGGAGTGGACGGGACTCGAACCCGCGACCCCCGGCGTGACAGGCCGGTATTCTAACCAACTGAACTACCACTCCAGAAACCATAGTGGTGGGTGCTGACGGGTTCGAACCGCCGACATTCGCCTTGTAAGGGCGACGCTCTACCAACTGAGCTAAGCACCCTGCAAAGCTTTTCAGTTTACAGCGTCTTTAAGTCCTTTGCCAGCCGAAAATTTTGGAACCTTGGCTGCCTTGATCTTGATCGTGGCGCCGGTACGGGGATTGCGGCCATTACGCGCAGCGCGCTTGCCAACTTTAAAAGTACCAAAACCGATCAAACTTACTGTATCGCCTTTTTTCAGCGCCTTCTTGATGGACTCTACAGTCGCATCCAGGGCACGCCCAGCAGCCGCCTTGGAAATTTCGGCGGTTTTTGCAATTGCATCAACCAGATCAGATTTATTCACGTATGTCTCCTTTGCGAGTGGTTAAAAAACAGGGTAAGCCCTGCAACGGCTTTATATCAAGGCTATACAGCTTTGGTCAAGCGATTACGATAATATTTTTATCTTGCGCCGCAACCAACTAACTGCTACCAGAAATTTTTAGGCTCTGATATGGCTCAACCCTTCGCGTTTTCTGAGTAGAGCTTGCCATGCGGCAAAGCCGTAACCGCAGGGTGGGCTGTGCCCGCCATGTCGGGCCGCTCCGACAGGCTGCTAGTGCTTGGTTATTAGCGGCGCTTCCTGGACGCTGTCGGCTACCGGCAAGCTTGCAGCAAGCGCGGCGGTTTCAGACGATTCGGGCAAAGGCTCCGGTTTGCGCTCCAGAGCCAGTTCCAGCACCTGGTCTATCCATTTAACCGGATGGATGTCCAGCTTGTTTTTGATGTTGTCCGGGATTTCCGCAAGATCCTTGGTGTTTTCTTCCGGTATCAGAACCATCTTGATGCCTCCGCGTTGAGCCGCCAGCAGTTTCTCCTTCAAACCGCCGATCGGCAACACTTCGCCGCGCAAGGTAATTTCTCCGGTCATCGCCACATCCGCGCGCACCGGGATGCCCGTCAGCGCCGAGACCATCGCCGTACACATACCTATGCCTGCGCTCGGCCCATCCTTGGGAATCGCGCCTTCCGGCAAATGGATATGCAGATCGTTTTTCTGATAAAACTCGCTGTCTATTCCCAATCTCTTGGCGCGGCTGCGCACCACGCTCAGCGCGGCCTGGATGGATTCCTGCATCACTTCGCCAAGCTTGCCGGTAGTGGTAGTCTTGCCTTTGCCCGGCAACACGGCGGTTTCGATAGTCAGCAATTCACCGCCGACCTCCGTCCACGCCAAACCGGTGACCTGCCCGACCTGGTTATTTTTTTCGGCAATCCCGTATGAATAGCGGCGCACGCCGAGATATTTATCGAGATTGCGCGCATTGACCACGATTTTTTTACCGCGCTCTTTCAACGAAACGGATTTCACCACTTTGCGGCAAATCTTGGAAATTTCCCGCTCCATGCCGCGCACTCCCGCCTCGCGCACGTAGTAGCGCACGATGTCGCGCAATGCGCTTTCGGAAATATTGATCTCTTCCGGCTTCAGGCCATTATTCTTGATCGCCTTGGGCATCAGGTAACGCGTGGCGATGTTGATTTTCTCGTCTTCCATATAGCTGGATACATGGATAACTTCCATGCGGTCCAATAGCGCACCCGGAATATTCAACGTATTGGCTGTCGCAACGAACATCACGTCGGAAAGGTCATATTCCACTTCGACATAGTGGTCGACAAACGTGCTGTTCTGCTCGGGATCGAGCACTTCCAGCAGCGCGGAAGACGGGTCGCCGCGCATATCCATGCCCATCTTGTCCACTTCGTCGAGCAGGAACAGCGGGTTTTTCACCCCGACCTTGCTCATGTTCTGCAATATCTTGCCCGGCATGGAGCCGATATAGGTGCGGCGGTGGCCGCGAATCTCCGATTCGTCGCGTACCCCGCCCAGCGACATGCGCACGAATTTGCGGTTGGTGGCACGCGCGATGGATTGCCCCAGCGAAGTCTTGCCCACGCCCGGAGGGCCTACAAGACAAAGGATGGGACCCTTTAATTTGTTCACCCGTTGCTGGACGGCGAGATATTCCAGGATGCGTTCCTTGACTTTGTCGAGGCCGTAATGATCTTCTTCCAGCACGACTTCGGCCTTTTTCAAATCGCCGCTGATCTTGGTTTTTTTCTTCCACGGCAAACCGATCAGCACGTCAATATAATTGCGCACCACTGTCGCCTCTGCGGACATCGGCGACATCAGGCGCAGCTTCTTGAGTTCCGCTTCTGCCTTGGTGCGCGCTTCTTTCGGCATGTGCGCGCCCTTGATTTTCTTATCCAGCTCATCGAAGTCGGTGCCCTCCTCGCCTTCGCCCAACTCCTTCTGGATCGCCTTGACCTGTTCGTTCAGATAATACTCGCGCTGGCTCTTTTCCATCTGGCGCTTCACGCGGCCGCGTATGCGCTTCTCGACTTGCAGGATATCAATTTCGGCCTCCAGCAAACCGAGCAGGTGTTCGAGCCGTTTGCGCACGCCAAAAACCTCCAGCACTTCCTGCTTCTGCTCCAGTTTGAGCGGCAGATGGGCGGCGATGGTATCGACCAGGCGACCGGCATCATCGATGCCGGCCAGCGAGGTCAGGATTTCCGGGGGGATTTTCTTGTTGAGCTTCACATACTGGTCGAACTGGGCAATCAGCGCCCGGCGCATGGCCTCGGCTTCGCTGTCCGCTCCATCTTCGGCAGGAACGATTTCCACCTCGGCATCAAAATGGCTGCCCGAGTCAAACACGCGCAGCACGTTGACACGCTGCGTGCCTTCCACCAGCACCTTCACCGTGCCGTCGGGCAGTCTGAGCATTTGCAGGATATTCGCCATGCTGCCGATAGCGTACAAGTCTTCCTTCCCCGGCTCGTCCTTGGCGGCCGATTTTTGCGCGACCAGCACGATGCCCTTCCCGGCTTCCATGGCAGACTCCAGCGCCTTGATTGACTTGGCGCGACCGACAAACAGCGGGATGACCATATGCGGAAACACCACGACATCGCGCAATGGCAGCAGCGGGTGCAGGTTGACTGTAACAGCGTTTGAAATATCTTGTTCTGACATGGCGGCAACCTATTTGTTAACTGGAAAATTAGATGGGGATGGCTCAAAAAAATTCAAGCATCCTTTGAACAAGGTGAAAAACAAGCGGTTGGAAACTTAATCAGGCCGCTTTTGGCGTATCAGCATAAATAACGAGAGGCTTGATTTCCCCCGTCGCGTTTGCTTCGTCCAATACCACTTTGCTGACATTTTCTGTCGAGGGCAGGTCAAACATCACATCCAGCAATATATTTTCGAGTATCGAGCGCAGCCCGCGCGCGCCGGTCTTGCGCGCCAAGGCTTTTTTGGCGACGGCCAGCAACACGCCATCGCGGAATTCCAGTTCCACGCCTTCCATCGCAAACAGCTTCTGGTATTGCTTGGTCAGCGCGTTCTTCGGCTCGGTCAAGATTTGCACCAAAGCGGCCTCGTCCAATTCCTCAAGCGTCGCCACGACCGGCAAACGCCCGACAAATTCCGGGATCAGGCCGAATTTGATCAAGTCTTCCGGCTCCACCTCGCGCAAGGTTTCGCCGATCTTGCGGTCCTCCTTGCTGTTGATGGTTGCACCGAAGCCGATGCTGGCCTTCTCGGAACGGTTGCGGATGACTTTTTCCAACCCGTCAAATGCCCCGCCGCAAATAAACAGGATGTTGGTGGTATCCACCTGCAAAAATTCCGTATTCGGATGCTTGCGCCCGCCCTGCGGAGGAATCGAGGCCTTGGTGCCTTCGATCAGCTTGAGCAGCGCCTGCTGCACGCCTTCGCCGGACACGTCGCGGGTAATCGAAGGGTTATCCGACTTGCGGGAAATCTTGTCGATTTCGTCGATATACACGATGCCGCGCTGCGCCCTCTCGGCGTCATAGTCGCAGGTCTGCAACAGTTTCTGGATGATGTTTTCGACATCCTCGCCGACATAGCCCGCCTCGGTCAGCGTGGTGGCGTCGGCCATCACGAACGGCACATCCAGCAGGCGCGCCAGCGTTTGCGCCAGCAAGGTCTTGCCGGAACCGGTCGGCCCGACCAGCAGGATATTGCTCTTGGCCAATTCCACGCCGTCCTTGTCGTTGCTCTTGAGGCGTTTGTAATGGTTGTAAACCGCTACCGACAGGATTCGCTTGGCCTGCTCCTGGCCGATCACATAGTCATCCAGCGCCGCGCAGATTTTTTTGGGCACCGGCAAGTCCGTCTTGTCGGCCTTGATCTGGTCGCCCTGCGTTTCCTCCCGCATGATGTCGTTGCACAGGGTGATGCACTCGTCGCATACGAACACGGACGGACCCGCAATCAGCTTGCGCACCTCATGTTGACTCTTGCCGCAAAATGAGCAGTAGAGCAATTTATCACCCGATTTTTTATCGCCAGCCATCGTAGCTAACCTTCCGTCACGTTATCGGTAAACCAACCGTTTTCTTTAGGTGCGTTTTTCCAGCACCTTATCCACCAGCCCGTACTTTACGGCATCTTCCGCGCTCAGGAAATTATCGCGATCCGTGTCACGCTCTATGGTTTCAACAGGTTGCCCGGTATGGTGCGCCAGCATTTGGTTGAGTTTCTGTTTCAGATACAGAATCTCGCGCGCGTGGATTTCAATATCCGAAGCCTGGCCGCGGAAACCACCCATCGGCTGATGGATCATCACGCGTGAACTGGGCAGGCAGAAACGCTTGCCTTTCTCGCCCGCCGTCAGCAGGAACGCGCCCATGCTGGCGGCCTGCCCCACGCACAGCGTGCTGACGTTTGGCTTGATGAATTGCATGGTGTCGTAAACCGCCATGCCGGCCGTGACGGAACCGCCCGGTGAATTGATATAGAAATGTATGTCCTTGTCCGGATTTTCGGATTCCAGGAACAGCATCTGCGCGACGATCAGATTTGCGCTGTGGTCGTTGACCTCCCCCACCAGGAACACCACGCGCTCCTTCAGCAGGCGGGAATAAATGTCGTAAGCCCGTTCACCTCGCCCGCTGGTTTCGATAACCATCGGGATCAGGCCGATATTTTGCGGCTCCTCATAATGCATCATGTTTCCCCATCAATTCGTTAAAGGACACAGCCTTGTCTGTCGTCCTTGCCTGCCCCATCGCCCAATTTACAATATTCTCTTCCAGCACCAGGTTCTCGACCTCCTGCAACTTGGAAGAATCCTTGTAGAACCAGCGTACCACATCCTCGGGCTGGTCAAAGCTTTGCGCATAATCTTCCACCGATACCCGCACCTGCTCGGGCTTGGCCTTCAAATCATATTTCTGCGCCATATCCGTAAAAATCAAGCCGAGCTTGACGCGTCTTTCGGCGCGTTCCAGAAACAGTTCGGGCGACAATGGCATATCTTCCAGCTTCATCCCGCGCGATTCCACGTCCTTTGCGGCTTGCTGCATCAGATTTTGCGCTTCCCATTTCACCAAAGCCTTGGGCACATCGAATCGCGACACTTTCAGCAACATCTCCGTCGTCGCCTCCTTATTGCGCAGTTTCACGCGACGCTCCATCTCGCGTTGCAAATTGGTGCGGATTTCGCTTTCCAGCTTGCCGACATCGCCGTCCTCAATACCGACGGATTCGGCAAACGCAGAATCCACTTCCGGCAGCTTCGGCGCATCTACACCATGCAGCGTGACGGTGAAAGTCACCAGCTTGCCCGCCACATCCTTGCCGTGATAGGTTTCCGGAAAAGTCATGTCAAACGGCTTTGTTTCGCCCGCCATCATGCCAACGATGGCCGCTTCAAAATCAGACAGCATGCGCCCCGCGCCCAGCACGAAATAATGCCCCTTGGCTTCGCCGCCCTGAAAAATCTCGCCATTCAGCCTGCCGGAAAAATCAATCCGCACCTGATCCCCGGTTTGCGCGGCGCGCTCCACCGGTTCATAGATAGCGCGTTGCTTGCGTAGCGCCATAATGGTGTTTTCCACATCGGCCTGGCCCAACTCGAACACCGTACGTTCCATCACCTCGCCGCCAATGTCGCCCAGCGCCACTTCCGGATATATCTCAAAAGTTGCGCTGTATTCGATCTGCTCGGCACTCAAATCGCCGGTCTTGATCTCAAATTTCGGATTTCCCGCCACCCTGAGATTATTGAGCTGCGCAGCTTCTTCAAACGAGCGTTGCAACGCGTCGCCCAAGGCTTCCTGATGCGCTTGCGCACCATAGTGCTGCTCAAGAATTTTGGGGGGAATCTTGCCTGGGCGAAAGCCGGGAATTTTCACGTTGCGCCCGATCTTTCTCAGGCGGGCCGACACCTCGCTACGAATGGCTTGCTGCGGTATGGATGCATTAAGGCGACGCTCTAACGCACTCACAGTTTCTACGCTGGACATACTGTATTTCCCCGGTTTGAAGTTGAATTTGTGACCGATGCGGAAGGGGAAACCTGAATCAATCTACAACATCATGATTAAATTCAGTTGTTTTTGGCAACAATATCTCTTGTTTCCATCCTTCCACTGCTCGGGCGAATTGTATCATGGCTTGATATTTGAATCCGCAGGTTCCACAACATTATTCGCTTTGGGGGTGTCACCGTTTGGCTGGCCTCCGACCAGTTGTGCAGCAAGCGGCTCAAGGCCGCCCCGCCTTTGTGGTTGCCGCACTACGATCGCCCCATTTCACCGGAAACGCGATCCCTGCCCGACACCATCTCGGCGGCCAGCATTGACCGCCTGCTCAAGCCGATCCGCGCGAAGGTGGCGCGCAAAGGGCTGTCCGGCACCAAGCCCGGCACCTTGTTGAAGAAGCATATTCCCATTCAGGCCGGAACATGGGATGTGACGCAGCCAGGATTCATCGGGGCCGATACCGTGGCGCATTGCGGCAACAGCCTGGCAAGAAACTTCGTCTGGAGCCCGACCATGGCCGACATCTGTTCCACCTGGACAGAGTGCCGCGCCACATGGAACAAGGGCGGCCATGGCGTGATGACCCAGATCAAATCCATCCAGAAGGCGCTCCCGTTCGCCATCAAGGGATTCGATTGCGACAACGGGGGCGAATTCCTGAACTGGCATCTACAGCGATATTTCCAGAACCGAAAACAGCCGATCCAGTTCACGCGCTCTTACTGTGTCACAAAGCGATCAAGGGATGCAGTGCAAGGCAAAATCGGGCGAAAAAGCGGAGTTTACATGTAGTAAATGAGCATTTTGAGCCTGATTTTAACCCAGATTGTTCATTAGAACAACACCTCATTGAAAAATAAGGAAAATCTCTAATGGATTCCATTAGAAACCCATTCAAAACAGGCGTTTTATGGCCTAATGGACAATCTGGGTTTAACGCCGCAATGCGCCCTTCAGCGCTTTGTGACACAGTAAGAATAAGCGCCCCTACCACTCCAACGACAACGCGCATGTCGAGCAAAAGAACTGGTCATGCGTCCGGCAGTTGTTCGGCTATGACCGCTTCGATAATCCCAGATTGGTCAATCTGATGAACGACCTCTATGCAAACGAGTTCAGCCTGTTTACCAATTTCTTCCAGCCCACCCAGAAACTCGCTTCCAAGGCCCGCGATGGCAGCAAGCGGATCAGGAAACACGGCAAGCCCGCAACCCCCGCCCAACGTTTGATGGATCATCCAGATGTGCCAAAAACCACCAAAGATAAACTGCGGCAACAGCTCGGCTCACTCAATCCATTTGAGCTTCGGAGGCAAATCCGGCGTAAACTGAAGGCCATCTTCAACATCCTTCGGCAACCTCCAAACCTGATGCAACTTACCATCCCTTCGGTAACCTTTTATCTTGAGGCGACGCGTAGGTATTGGCCTTAGGTTGGAAAAATTCCAGTGGACAGATACCGATCCCCACGGTCGCACACGATGAACGCGATGGTCGCGTTCTCGGCCTGTTGCGAGATGCGTAGCGCCACGGCCAGCGCGCCGCCGGAGGAGATACCACAGAAGATGCCTTCCTCGCGCGCCAAGCGGCGCGTCATTTCTTCCGCATCCCGCTGGCTCACCTGTTCCAGCCTATCCACATTTTTGCCGTCGTAGATTTTCGGCAGATAGGCCGGTGACCATTTGCGGATGCCGGGAATTTGCGCACCCTCTTCCGGCTGCACGCCGATGATCTGGATGCCGGGATTTTTTTCCTTGAAAAAACGCGAGCAGCCCATGATGGTGCCGGTGGTGCCCATGCTGCTGACGAAGTGGGTGAGCTTGCCTTGCGTGTCGCGCCAGATTTCCGGCGCGGTGCCTTCGTAATGCGATAGCGGATTATCGGGATTGGCGAACTGGTCGAGGATGACGCCCCGGCCTTCGGCACGCAGTTTTTCCGCCGTGTCGCGCGCCAGTTCCATGCTGCCTTCTTTCGATGTCAGCACCAGTTCCGCACCGAACGCATGCATGGTCTGGCGGCGTTCCATGCTCTGGTTGTCCGGCATCACCAGAACCATTTTATAGCCGCGCACCGCCGCCGCCATCGCCAGCGCGATGCCGGTGTTGCCGCTGGTCGCCTCGATCAGCGTATCGCCCGGCCTGATGTCGCCGCGCGCTTCGGCACGCACGATCATGGACAGCGCCGGGCGATCCTTCACCGAACCGGCGGGATTGTTGCCTTCCAGCTTGGCGAGCAGCACGTTGCCGGTGTCGCCGGGAATGCGTTTGAGTTTAACTAACGGCGTGTTGCCGACGAAATTCTCTATGGATGGATACATTTCAGGGAGCCGTTTTAAGCATCTGCTCCACATACTTCGCCACACCCTGCTCGACGTTCAGGAACGGCTCGGCATAGCCGCTATTGCGTAGCGCGCCGATGTCGGCCTGGGTGTAGCTCTGATATTTGCCGCGCAATGCATTCGGGAACGGGATGTATTCGATCAAGCCCTGCTGTTGCAGTTCGGCGAGGCTTAACGCGGGCTTCGCTTCGGCGTTGCGCAACGCATTGACGGTCGCCACCGCCACGTCGTTGAAGCTCTGCGCCTGCCCGGTGCCGAGGTTGAAGATGCCGGATTTGTGGGGGTTGTCGAGAAAGTGCATGTTCACCTTGACCGCATCTTCCACCGAGACGAAGTCGCGCAGTTGTCCGCCGTTGGCGTAGCCGTCACAACCCTCGAACAGCTTCACCTTGCCTTCGGCGCGATACTGGTTGAAGAAGTGGAACGCGACCGAGGCCATGCGCCCCTTGTGCGCCTCGCGCGGGCCGTACACGTTGAAGTAGCGCAGGCCGACGATCTGCGCGTTGCGCTTGTGCCAGCGGCGCCGCACGATCTGGTCGAACAGGAATTTTGAATAGGCGTACACATTCAGCGGGGCTTCGTATTCGCGGCTTTCCTTGAACGTCTTGCCGCCGCCGTACACCGAGGCGGACGAGGCATACAGGAACGGTATTTCCTCGTTCTGGCAGTAGTTCAGCAGATCCAGCGAATACTGGTAGTTATTGTCCATCATGTAGCGTCCATCGGTTTCCATCGTGTTGGAGCACGCACCCTGATGCAGCACCGCATTGACCAGCCCGTCGAAAAAACCGTCCTGCAATTTTTTCAGGAAGTCTTCCTTGTCGAGATAGTCGGCGATTTCGCAATCGGCCAAATTCCTGAACTTGTCGGCATTTTTTAAGTTATCTACCGCGATAACGTCGTGCTCGCCGCGCTCGTTGAGCGCCTTGACCAGGTTGGAGCCGATAAACCCGGCGGCTCCGGTAACGATGTAATACATATTTTTCCCTCTCCCCAACCCTCTCCCGCAAGGGGAGGGGGCATCAATGTCCCATATCCTGAATAATTTCCTCGCGGCTGACCACCGCCGTGCCCAGCTTGCCGACCACGATACCCGCCGCGCGGTTGGCGATGCGCACCGCATCGGGCAAATCCGCGCCACTCGCCAGCATCACCGCCAGCGCGGCGATCACGGTATCGCCCGCGCCACTGACATCGAACACTTCGCGGGTCTGCGTCGGCTCGTGCAGCGCTTCGTTGGCGCGATACAGACTCATGCCGTCCTCGCTGCGCGTGACCAGCAGCGCGTCGAGCTGCAATCCGGTGCGCAGCTTTTCCGCCTTGCTGTTGAATTCCGCATCGGTCTTCCAACTGCCCGCCACTTCGCGGAATTCGCTGCGGTTCGGTGTGAGCAGCGTCGCGCCGCGATAGCGCGCGTAATCGTCGCCCTTGGGATCGACCAGCACCGGCTTGTCTGCCGCGCGCGCCAGCCGGATCATCTCGGCGATATGCGCCAGCCCGCCCTTGCCGTAATCGGATAGGATCACCACATCCGCTTCCGGCAATTTAACGCGAAAATCCGCCAGCTTCGTATTCAACACCTCATGGCTGGGCTGAGTCTCGAAATCGATGCGCAGCAACTGCTGCTGCCGTGCGACGGCGCGCAATTTGATCGTGGTCGAAATACTGCTGTCGCGATGCAGCAGCGCACTGATATTTCCATACTGATTAAGCAATTTCTCAAGGCACGCGCCCGCCTCATCTTCGCCGACTACCGACAGCAAGGTGGCTTGCGCGCCGAGCGCGGCGATATTGCGCGCCACGTTGGCCGCCCCGCCGGGCCGCTCTTCGATGCGCTCGACCTTGAGCACCGGCACCGGGGCTTCCGGCGAGATGCGGCAGACATCGCCGAACCAGTAGCGATCCAGCATCACGTCGCCGACCACCAATATTTTTGCATTTTTAAATTCTGGCAATACGCTCATGCCTGTTCTCCAATTTCTTTATTGATGTCTAGTAAGGCCTGCAAAGGGTTCGCCGCCCGGGTGATCGGGCGACCGATCACCAGATAGCTCGCGCCGGCTTGCAGCGCGGCAAGCGGCGTCATCACCCGCGACTGGTCATCCGGGTGCCCGGCCAAAAGTTTTCCTGCGAGGCTCGCCTGCGCCGGGCGGATGCCCGGCGTCACCAGGCAGAACCCGTCGCCGCATTCACGGCGCAACAGCGCCGCTTCCTGCGCAGAACACACCACACCATCCAAACCACATTCGCGAGCAAGTTTCGCCAGGCGCAGCACCATCTCGGCGGGCGTGGCATTGATGCCGATGTCGGCAAGGTCTCCCTGCGCCATGCTGGTGAGCATCGTCACGGCGATCAGTTTGGGCCGCTGTGCGCTGCTGGCAATCGCCTCGTGCGCTGCTTCCAGCATCTTGCGCCCGCCGAGCGCATGCACGTTGACCATCCATACCCCGAGACTGGCGGCAACTTTGCAAGCCTGCGCGGCAGTGTTGGGAATGTCGTGGAATTTCAGGTCAAGAAAAATCTCGAAACCGCGCTGTTGTAACTGCTCGATCAACTTTGGCCCGGCAGCGGTGAACAATTCCTTGCCGACTTTCAGGCGGCATAGTGCAGGTTGCAGCCGGTCGGCCAGCGCCAGCGCCGGGGCGGCGGCGGGGTAATCCAGCGCGATAATGATTTTCGGGTCGTTCATAAAGGGGTGCCGGTCTCTTCGCTGCGGCGCGGCGGGTAGCTGTCCCAAGCCTGGCAGGCCGGGCAATGCCAGTAGAACTGGCGCGCCTTGAAGCCGCAATGGGCGCAGTGGTACATCGCCAGGTTGCGCGTGCGCTTATGCACCAGATCTTTCACCATCTCGATATCGGCGCGCCTGTCCATCGGCACTTCCAGCAACCGCGCTTCGAGCAATTTATCCAGCCCAAGCAGGCTCGGGTTACGCTGCAACTCGTCGCGCACCAATTTGTAGGCTGCGCCCGATCCTTCATTTTTCAGCACACCATCGAACACCACATTCATCAAATCCAAAGAGTGGTATTTGTCCAGGTATTCGCGCAACAGGGCAATGCCATCCACTTCTCGATCAAGGCTGCGATACGCATTCAGCAAGCGTTCCGCCACCAGCGGCAGATATTGTGCATCCTGCGCCTCGATGTTTTCCCAGATGGCGATGGCTTCCTCAAGCTTACCCTCGCCGGAAGCCAAATCGCCCAGCATCATCGTGGCACGCACCGCCTTCGGATAAACCGCCAACGCCTGTTGCAGATGTCCGCGCGCTGCGGCCGGGTCGCCGCCCTTGATTTCCTCGCTTGCCAGCTCGCAATAAAAAAACGCGGCCTGCTTGCTGTACGACTGCTCGCCGGATACAGCCGTCAGGCGTTGTGCCACCTCGATCGCCTTGAGCCAGTCATGCTCCTTTTGGAACAGCTCCAGCAAAAATTCCAGCGCAGGTTTGGCATATGGAGTATTTCCCAGTTCGCGGAACAGGCTCTCGGCACGATCCAGAATTCCGGCTTTCAAGTAATCCTGCGCCAACTCGAATATCGCCTGCTGGCGCTTGTTGTCATCCAGGTCTGCCCTGTCCACCAGATTGTGGTGCATGCGCAAGGCGCGATCCACTTCACCGCGCCGCCGGAACAAACTGCCCAGCGCAAAGTGCAGCTCGACCGTTTGCGGGTCAACCTTGACCACTTCGATGAACGCTTCGATGGCCTTGTCCTGCTGCTCGTTGAGCAGGAAGTTCAACCCCTGGAAGTACGACTGCGGCAACGCGCTCGATTCGGAGAGCAATTCCTTGATATCGGTGCGCGCAGCCAGCCATCCCATGCCGAAGAACAGCGGGAAGATCAGCAGCATCCAGGGCTCAAATTCCATTTGGTATCTTCATAAATCCATTTGACGGGCGAATCCACCCGCAAGGAGTAGGCCGACGGGTTCCCCGCTGCCGTGCAGCGACCCTCTCGCTCGCGGCGTCGCACGCGCGCTCATTCCTCGTCTATCAATCGCGATATGTGGCTCCGACATAACCTGAAGGTGAGTCTTCGCCGAAACTCACTTCGCTCGTTTTCTCGTCATTCGCACAGCCCCCACCTCAATCCTCCCCCACTACGTGGGGGAGGAGGCGATCGTTCCTTCCCCCTCTGGGGGAAGGTTAGGATGAGGGTTGGCGGCTCCTTGCGGTGCCCGCGCGACACGGTGGGGCGCAGCCCTCCGGTGCGGGAGCGCGGAGCAGCAGGCCTGCCCGCCCCGGATGCTTCGCATCGCCGTGTCCGGCCTGCCACCCCACAAAATGTATTCTAAAGATGCCAAAATACCGAAAATCCATCAGGAGGGTTGAATTGGTAATTGCTGCGTCTCGCCGACGCCGGCGAGTTTATTCTTGACCCGGATATCGCGTTTCAGACGCGCGATTTCACGGCGCTGTTGCAGCACATTGGCGAGCATCGCGAGTACGCCAACCGCCGCACCGGCGGCAAAAAATATCAGCAGTGCGATAACCAACGATGACTGCCACTCATAGCCGAAAAAATAGCGTAACGTGACCGGCTGGTCATTCTTGACCGCAAATCCGAGCAATGCGATGAACAATGCTACTCGCAAAACCCAATTAAGATAACGCATGGCTCACCCCGATAAAAACAACTGCAACAATAACATAAAGAGAGCCCCTAAAAAAATGGCGGCAATACCTTGCGATATGCCGCCACTTGAACTGCATCAAAGCCGGAACCAAACCTCTACCCGCAGACCCGTTCCCTCAATTCCTTGCCCGCCTTGAAATGCGGCACATATTTGGCCGGTACTTTCACCTTGTCACCGGTCTTGGGGTTGCGTCCCTGACGCGGCGGGCGGTAATTCAGGCCAAAACTGCCGAAGCCGCGAATCTCGACACGCCCCCCACCCGACAGTGTGGAAGACAATGTGTCCAGAAGCACTTTAACGGCAAGCTCGGCATCCTTGGCTTGCAGTTGCGGATGCATCTCGGCGAGTCTGGCAATCAAATCGGAACGTGTCATGGTAGTGGCCTCGGGTTTATTATACTTCAGCTTTGTTGCCACTCATCTTGGCCTTCAGCAATGCGCCCAGATTGGTGGTGCCGGCATTGGATGTGGTTTCGGCGGAGAACTTCTGCATCGCAACGGATTCTTCTGCTTTATTGAGCGCCTTGATCGACAGGTTGATACCGCGATTCTTTCGGTCCACGTTGATGATGACAGCGGTCACGCTATCGCCTTCCTTGAGGTGATTGCGAATATCTTCCACGCGGTCGGCAGACACTTCGGAAGCCTTCAGGTAGGCCTCCACATCGCCTTCCAGCGCAATCGTCGCGCCCTTCGCATCCAGTGATTTCACCTTGCCGGTGACCACCGCGCCTTTTTCATGGCTGGCGGCAAAACCGCCGAACGGGTCGCCTTCCATCTGCTTGATGCCGAGGGAGATACGCTCGCGTTCCACATCGATCGCCAATACCACTGCCTCGACTTCGTCGCCTTTCTTGTAGCTGCGCACCGCCTCTTCGCCTGGCTGGCTCCATGACAGGTCGGACAAATGCACCAAACCGTCGATACCGCCATCCAGGCCGATGAACACGCCGAAATCGGTGATGGACTTGATCTGTCCTTTCACCTTATCGCCCTTCTTGTGGTTGATCGCAAAATCGTCCCAGGGATTCGATTGGCATTGCTTCATGCCCAGAGAAATGCGGCGGCGCGCTTCATCGATTTCCAGGATCATCACTTCCACTTCGTCGCCCAGGCTCACCACCTTGGAAGGATGAACATTCTTGTTGGTCCAGTCCATTTCGGAAACGTGTACCAGCCCTTCGATGCCCTGCTCGATTTCCACGAACGAGCCGTAATCGGTCAGGTTGGTCACCTTGCCGAACATGCGTGTACCTTGCGGGTAGCGTCGTGCCAGGCCGTTCCAGGGATCTTCGCCCATTTGCTTGATACCCAGCGAAACGCGGTTTTTCTCCTGATCGAACTTCAATATTTTGGCTTCGACTTCGTCGCCGACGGTCAACACTTCGGAAGGATGCTTCACGCGGCGCCATGCCAGGTCGGTGATGTGCAGCAAACCATCGATGCCGCCCAGATCGACGAATGCGCCGTAGTCGGTGATGTTCTTGACCACGCCCTTGACGATTGCGCCTTCCTTGAGATTTTCCATGGTAGCCTCACGGTCGGCGCCCATGCTGGCTTCCAGCACGGCGCGGCGGGAAACCACCACGTTGTTGCGTTTGCGGTCCAGCTTGATGACCTTCAGTTCCATGGTCTTGTTTTCGTAAGGCGCGGTGTCCTTGACCGGACGGATATCCACCAGCGAACCGGGTAGGAACGCGCGGATACCGTTGACCATCGCGGTCAAACCTCCTTTGACCTTGCCGCTGACAAAACCTTCCACGATCCGGCCTTCTTCCATGGCCAGCTCAAGATCGTGCCATGCTGCCAGACGCTTGGCTTTTTCGCGCGACAGCTTGGTCTCTCCATAGCCGTTTTCCAGCGCCTCGATCGCGACGGTGACAAAATCGCCCGCCTTGACTTCCAGTTCACCTTGGGCGTTGAGGAATTCCTCAATCGCGATCAAACTTTCGGACTTGAGTCCGGCATTCACGACCACCATGTTGTGGTCGACACGCACGACTTGTGCGGTAATCAGTTCACCGGCGCGCATTTCCTTGCGCGTCAAACTTTCTTCAAACATTGCTGCAAAACTATCGGGGTCTCGTACTGCGGCTGCGGTTGAGTTCATCGGATATACCCAAGATTAATACCGTTTGCACGGCGGTTAGTTAAATAATCCGCACCCTTGAGAGTGGCGCGGAACCTTAGAAGCTGTCTTAAAAATTGCTGCGGAGGGCGTCTGCGGCGTTGCGCGGTACTCGAAATCCTCATGTACTTCTGTGTACATTCCGGTTTCTGCGTTCCGTGCGCCTTGCATCCCTCCCTCCTCGCTAATTTTTAAGACAGCTTCTTACTTCTGCGGGTAGCGCATCAGCACTTCCTGTACCGCCTGCTCGATGTTCAGAGCGGTGGTGTCCAGCAGGCTTGCACCCGTTGCCTGTTGCAGGGGAGCCACACTACGCCGGGTGTCCCGTTCGTCGCGCGCCTGTATATCCTGCAAAAGGGCGGTGATATTAGCATCCATTCCTTTTTCTTTCAACTGCTTATATCGGCGTTCGGCGCGCGCCCCGGTGCTGGCGGTCAAAAAGATTTTCAACGCCGCATCGGGAAACACCACCGAAGCCATGTCGCGCCCGTCCGCCACCAGCCCCGGCGCGCGGCGGAAGGCGTGCTGCTTGCTCGACAACGCGGTGCGCACCCTGGGCAGCGCCGCCACTTTGGAGGCCGCCGTCGCGCATTGCTCGCCGCGCACCTCATCGCCAACCAATACGCCGTCCAGCCAAATCTGTTCGCCCTCGAAGCGGATATCCATGCGTGCGGCCAATGCCGCCAGGCCCGCTTCATCGTCCAGCGCCACGCCGCGCTGCTGTGCGGCCAGCGCCAGCAGGCGATACAGCGCGCCGCTGTCGAGATAGTGGTAGCCGAGTTTGGCGGCGACGCGCTGCGCCACCGTGCCCTTGCCGGAAGCCGACGGGCCGTCGATCGCGATCACCGGCACGGCCTGCGTCACGCTGGCGAATGCCGCGAAATAATCCGGGAAGGTCTTGGCGACACAACCCGGGTCATTGATGCGCATCCCCTCCGCGCCAAACGCGGCGAGCGAAAAACACATCGCCATGCGGTGGTCGTCGTAGGTGTCGATGCCGGAGCGGGTAGCCTGTAGCGGGTAGCCTGTAGCAGGTGGTGTGATGCGGATAAAGTCCGCGCCTTCTTCCACCGTCGCGCCGAGCTTGCGCAGCTCTGTCGCCATCGCCGCGATGCGGTCGGTTTCCTTGACGCGCCAGCTCGCGATGTTGCGCAGTGTGGTCGTACCGTCGGCAAATAAAGCCACGACCGCCAGCGTCATCGCCGCGTCGGGAATATGGTTGCAATCCAGATCGATCGCTTTCAACTTGCCGCCCGCTGGCGCACGCGCCTCCATCCAGTTCGGCCCCTGCTTTATTTGCGCGCCCATCAAAACCAGCGCGTCGGCAAAGCGCACATCGCCCTGAATGCTGTCGCTGCCCACACCCTCGATGCGCACCGGCCCGCCGCCGATCGCGCCCGCCGCGAGGAAATACGAAGCCGACGAGGCATCGCCCTCGACATATATCTTTCCCGGAGATGAGTAATGGCTGTCAGCACCAATGGCAAATCTGTTCCAGCCTTCTTGATGCACAGCCACACCGAAGCGTCTCATCATCGCCAGCGTGATTCCGATGTACGGTTTGGAGATCAGCTCACCGACCACATTCACCGTTACTGATCGGCCTAATAGTGGCAATGCCATCAATAGCGCGGTGAGGAACTGGCTGGAAACGTCGCCGCGTACGCTAACGCTTGACCAATTCTCATTACTTGCGGTGGGTGAATAAATTTCCAGCGGTGGAAAACCTTCATTGCCCGGATAGTCGATGTTCGCGCCCAATGTGCGCAACGCATCCACCAGATCGCCGATCGGCCGCTCGTGCATGCGCGCCACGCCGGACAGTTTGTAATGCCCGCCGGACAAGGCCAGCACCGCAGTCAGCGGACGAAATGCGGTACCCGCATTGCCCAGAAACAATTCCGCGTCCTTGACCGGGAAGTTGCCGCCGCAACCGGTCACGCGGAACACATGCTTATCCAGTTGTTCCACCCCGACGCCCAGTGTGCGCAAGCCATCCAGCATGCGCCCGGTATCGTCCGACAGCAGCACATCGCGTACCTCGGTCGCACCTTCGGACAGCGCAGCCAGCAACAGCACACGGTTGGAAATACTCTTTGAGCCTGGCAACGTGATCGTGCCGCGCGCGCTGAGCATAGGTGGGAGGTCGATAAAATTTTCGGATGCCATTGCGGTTGAACCGGGTAGCGATTTTGTGAGGGCGAGATAATACCGCAGAGGGGAATGGTATGCATGGTTTGCAGTGGTGGCACTGCGATAAAGGCCGTTCGCCCTGATGTATCGAAGGGTGTGGTGTGCAGGTTGGGTCGAGCGTAGCGATACCCAACAATCAAATCAACACTGCGGGCACACAATAAGAAAGCCCCACCTTGCGGTAGGGCTGACTTGCACCAGTTGGGGCGGCAACTATTCTTTATTCATAACCGGTCACCCTCTTTGGGAGGGAATGTGGTCAGGAGGCAGCTACGATGGAAACCGTCCTGCGCTGCTGCGCGCCCTTGATGGCGAACACTACTTTGCCGGTGATCTTGGCAAACAGCGTGTGATCCTTGCCCATGCCGACGTTGTCGCCGGGGTGGAATTCGGTGCCGCGCTGACGCACGATGATGCTGCCCGCATTGATCAATTCGCCGCCATAGCTCTTGATGCCGAGGCGTTTTGAGTGTGAGTCGCGTCCGTTACTGGTACTGCCGCCGCCTTTTTTTGATGCCATGTTATCTGCTCCTTACGGGAATTGCCCCCAGAACTAGACCGAAATGCCGTCGATGCGGATTTCGGTGTAGTTCTGACGATGACCTTGATTCTTCTGGTAATGCTTGCGGCGGCGCATCTTGAAAATGCGCACCTTGTCGCCGCGACCGTGCGACACGATGGTCGCCTCGACGGTAGCGCCGGCCAGCAATGGCCTGCCTACGTTCAGCTTGTCGCCGTCGGCCACCATCAGCACCTTGTCCAGCACGATGGCGCTGCCCACGTCGCCGGGGATAATTTCAACTTTTAAAGTTTCACCGTTCGTAACGCGATATTGCTTACCACCGGTTTTAATGACTGCGTACATAACAACCTCGATAACTATTGTGGCTTTGGGGGGCGCTTTTTTGCAAGGCGCGGATTATACCCAAATATCGGGTTTCGTCAAAAGCATTTTTTGCGCCGAATTGGCTCGATATGAAATTGCCAATAGTGTCATCGCCATGATGGGTTGCCGATCTGCGCCGCACTCACCATGGCGCGGCTGACACGTCGCTCCACAACTCCTGAATGTCGCTGATGTGCCATTTGGCGGGGTCTTCGTGCGAGACTATCTTGTCTTTGCATGCGGGATTCGACAAATCCAGTATCTCGTGAGTGATTCGTGTGTTGGATTTGATGGAAAAAAACACTTTTACCTTGGGGGTGAGCAGCGATTGTTCGGCTTGCCCGATGACCACGCCCAAGCGGTCGGATGACAACCTGACCATGGAGCCGACCGGGTAGATGCCCATGCTGCGCACAAAGGCCTCGAATATACGCCAGTCGAAATGGCCGTGGCTCCATTCGGCCATTTTCCTGATGGACTGGGCCGGTTCCCAGCCGTTCTTGTAGGCGCGGATGGAAGAGATCGCATCGTACACATCGCACACCGCGCCCATCTTGGCATACATGTCTATTTTTCCGTCGGCGAGCTTGTCCGGATAGCCACTGCCATCCACTTTCTCGTGATGGCGCAGGCAGACATGCCGCGCGATATCGCTTATTCCCTTGCTTTCCAGCAAGATGATGTGCCCGTCGATGGGGTGGTTTTTCATCACCTGGAATTCGGCTTCGGTCAACTTGCCGGGCTTGTTGATGATCTCCGGCGGGATCATCGTTTTGCCGATGTCGTGCATCAATCCGGCCATGCCGGCCTGGCGGGTCTGTTCTTCATCCAGGCCCAACTGGCGTGCCAAGGCCACCATCAATGCGCATACTGCCACCGAGTGCATATAGGTGTAATTGTCCTTGTCTTTCAGGCGCGCCAGGCTGATCAACGCGCCGGGGTTGCGCGCTACCGAGGTGGTGATCTCCTCGACGATTGGCAGCGCGTCGCTGGCATTCAGCGCCTTGCCCATGCGCGCTTCCTTGAACATGAAGGTAACCGCCTGTTTGGATTTGGCGCATATTTTGACGGCGCGCTCGGCTTCCTGGGTAATGTCGGCATGGCGCACTATTTTGTTGCCGGTATCGGCGCGAGCGAGCGCGCTGTCGACTTCTGCCGCTACCGCCTTTTCGCTCTTGCCGCCCTCCCCGCTCTCGACATCGAGTCCCTTGCCGGTGTCTATCCACACTTCCTTGATGCCGGTGGACAGGATTTCCTGCAGGTCTTCGGATTTATCCAGTATGAATGCGTTGCGCCAGAACGGGTGGTCGTACCACGAGCCGCAAAACTCGTGGATATACATGCCGATGCGGAGTTGCTTGACCGGGATGCGTTTTAACATGGACGATCCAATCTGCTGGTGGGATGGCGGATTCTAACCCAAAAGAATAACGGCACTGGACAGTGCTTGTACTGCTGTGTCGCAGTGGCATCGGTTTGTAGGTTGGCAAAGCGCAGCGTGCCCAACCTACAGGAATACAGCGTCCTATTTTTAGCCCCGACTCTCATCTGGTCGGTTTGGTTAAAACTCGCGGCGCGCTTACCAGGGCGCGGCAGGCATATCGCTCCACAATTCCTGAATATCGCGTATGCCCCATTTTGTCGGCTCTTCGTGCGAAACGATCTTGTCCTTGCTGGCGGGTTTCGACAAGTCCAATATTTCAGGAGGAATCCGGGCATTCGACTTGATGGAAAAAAATATTTTCACCACAGGGGAAAGAAGCGATTTTTCGGTTTGCTCCACGATCACCGCCAAGCGGTTGGACTCCAGTTTGACAAGCGAGCCGATCGGGTAAATGCCGATGCTTTTGACGAAGGCTTCGAAAATACGCTTGTCGAAATGGCCGTGGCTCCACTCCGCCATTTTCCTCAACGATTCGGTAGGCTCCCAGCCATTCTTGTAGGGGCGGTTGGATGTGATCGCGTCATACACGTCGCACACCGCACCCATTTTGGCATACAGGCTGATCTGTTCGCCCGCGAGCTTCTCCGGGTAGCCGCTGCCGTCCATTTTTTCGTGGTGGTGCAGGCAGACATCCAGCGCAACCTCGCTGATCCCCTTGCCTTCCAGCAGCATCTTGTGCCCCTGGCCGGGATGATCCCTTACCGACTGGAATTCGGCATCGGTCAACTTGCCGGGCTTGTTGAGTATGCCGAGCGGGATCATCATCTTGCCCACATCGTGCAACAAACCGGCCAAGCCGGCCTGACGGGTTTGCGTTTCATCCAGGCTCAATTGCCGCGACAGGGAAACCATCAACGCGCACACCGCCACCGAGTGCATGTAGGTGTAATCGTCCTTGTCTTTCAGGCGCGCCAAACTGATCAGCGCGCCGGGGTTGCGCATCACCGAGGTGGAGATTTCCTCGACGATAGGCAGCGCATCTTCGGCATCCAGAGCCTTGCCCATGCGTGCCTCGTGAAACATCGAGGTGACGGCTTGCTTGGACTTGGCGCAAATCTTGACGGCGCGCGCCGCCTCTTGCGCGATATTGACACGCTCCACCTTTTTGACGCTTTTATCGGCCCGCGCAAGCGTGGCTTCGACTTCTGCCGCAATTTCCTCTTCCGTCTCTCCTTCGTCCTCGTCGTTTTCAATAGCGACGCCAAGACCTTTGGCGGTATCTATCCACACCTCCTTGATGCCGGTGCCCAGCAGGGTTTTCAAGTCCTTGGGGCTATCCAGCAGGAAAGCGCCGCGCCAGAACGGGTGATCTATCCACGAGCCGCAAAGCTCGTGTACGTGCATACCCAGGCGCAGTTGTTTGACGTGTATACGTACCAGCATATGAAGTTTTTGGAGCTAAGTTATTGGGTTTAACGACCGCATAAAAACCGGGGAAGCAATATACCAAAATTACTTGTAACTTATCTCTGAATAATTACGGTTTACGAGAAATATTCTGGTTGATGGCCACCAACGGCATGATGATCTGCAACGATTTGTCCGTCGCGCCGCGATTGCTTTCCACAAACCCGGCGCACTGTCGGCGCATTTCTGACAGGGTGTCCGGGTTGCCCAGCAGGTGTTGCAATTCCACCATCAGTTCACCGGCATCCTGTACCTGCACTGCGGCTCCGGCGCTGGCCGCCAGCCGGGTTGCTTCGGCAAAATTATGGGTGTGCTGGCCAACCAGCACCGGCGTTCCGGCCGCGCAGGCTTCGATCAAATTCTGCCCGCCATAAGGCAACAGGCTGCCGCCAATAAAAGCGAGGTCGGCGGCGGCGTAGTAAGCAAACATCTCGCCCATGCTGTCGCCCAGCACCATCTGAATCTCCGCCGGTACTATGCAGTTTGGTTCGCCCATTTTACTCCTGCGCATAAATGCGATGCCGCGCTGTTCGAGCAGTTGCGCGATTTCGTCGAATCGTTGCGGGTGGCGCGGCACGATAACCAGCAGCAGTTCCGGAATATGGATATTTTTCAGCGCATCCAGCAGCAGCGCCTCTTCACCCTCTCGGGTGCTGGCGGCGAGAAATACCTTGCGCCCGGCGCCGAACTGTCCGCGCAGTTGCCCGCCCAGATGAAGCATGGCTTGTGGCGGCCCGATGTCGAATTTCAGGTTGCCCGTCACGGAAACATTCCATGCGCCAAGGCTGGTCAGGCGCGCGGCATCGTCGGCGGTTTGCGCGGCGACGGCGGCGAGTTCGCCCAGCGCATCGCGGGTCAGCCGCGCAAACCGCGCATAATTGCGCGCCGATTTCTCGGACATGCGCGCATTCAGCAGCAACAACGGCATTCCGGTTTCGCGGCATGCATGGATCAGGTTGAACCATATCTCCGTCTCCATCAGGATGCCGAGTTGCGGCCTGAAGTGACGCAGAAATCTGCTCACCGCAAACGGGTAGTCATAGGGCAGATATGCGCGCAGCACGCCGTCGCCGTACAGTTGTTCGCCGGTGGCGCGCCCGGTGGGCGTGGTGTGGGTGAGCAGGATTTGATGGCTTGGATAAGTCTTGCGCAACCGCGTGACAAGATTTTGCGTGGCGCGGGTTTCACCTACCGAGACAGCATGCAGCCAGATGACCGGCTTGTCGCTTGATATGGAATAGAAGCCGAAGCGCTCACCGATATGGTGCAGATATTCCGGTTGTTTGCGCGCGCGCCACAGCAGGCGCAAAAAAATGCAGGGCAACAGCAGCCACAGCGCGAGAGTGTAAAAAAATCTTGCGCCTAACATGCCGCCACCCGTTGCAGCGCACCGATCACGGCGGCGACATCGGGCGCATGATTGATGCAGCCGAGGTTGGCGATATTCGCACCCGCGTACAACCCGGTCAGCGCGGGGTCGGTTGCGGTATAAATGCCGATGGTGGGTACGTTCAGCGCGACCGCGAGATGGGCGAGGCCGGTGTCCACGCCGACCACCGCTTGCGCGCCGCCGAGCAGGCTAGCCACTTCATTCAGATTCAGGCGCGGCGGTGCAACGGCGCCGGGAATGGCTTCGGCGAGTCGCATGCTGCGCGCCTGTTCCGCCACGCTGCCCCACGGGAGGACGCAACGGATATTTTTTTCATGAAGAAAACGTCCAAGCTCGATCCAGCTTGCTTCATCCCATAGCTTGCTGCTGCGGCTGGTGCCATGCAGCAGCACCATGTACGAAAAGCTTTTGTCCGGGCACCCGTACAGCTCTTCCGCAAGCCATGCGGGGCGGTCGATTACAGGCGGTCTAATGCCATAATCGGCGCGGCAATCCAGCGCGTAGCCGAGCGCTTGCGCCGCCAATTGGCGGTTGCGTTCGACAGCATGTTGCCCCGTCGCGACAGCAAAATTTTGTTGGTACAGGCTGGCCGCAAGAGGCTCGCGCGCGCTGTGCCGATCGAAGCCGCAACGCAGTCCGCGTGCGCCTCGCATCAGCATGGCGCTCTTGAACAGGCCTTGCGTATCGATCGCGATGTCGTAGTGTTGCGCGGCCAGTGTGCGGCGGAACGCCGCGATTTCGCGCCAGGTGGCGGCGCTCAACAGCCTGCCGCGCCAGCGCCGCATCGCAACCGGAATGACGTTGCGCACCGCCGGATGCAGCTTGGGCAGCGCGGCAAAACCCTCTTCCACCATCCAGTCGATCTGCGCGCCCGGATAATGGCGCGCGATATCGCCGGCCACCGGCAGGTTATGCAGCACATCGCCCAGCGACGAAGTCTTGACCAGCAGGATGCGCGGTGTGCGTGGGTCGGCGAAAAGGGGCGCCATAAATTGAAATGCCAAACTTTCGAGAGTAATGGGCGCATCTTATAGGATGATGCGCAGCTTTAGGAAGTGGCTCGACGTAATGCTAAAATGAGCAACCCGGTTTAACCCAGATTACCCGTTCAGGTGTCTTAAACAGTGAAATGGAAATTCGCTCTTTCTTTATGCACGTTTTTTTCGGCCTCATAATTATGGGGTTTTCCGCTTCAATGACTTTCTTTTTGTCGCGCCATCTCAAGGCATTTGATGTTCCAAACGAACGATCATCGCATACCGGGATAACACCGAGGGGCGGCGGCATTGCAATTATGACCGCATTTTTGGCTGGAATTTCACTGATTCATTTTATTGGCGACAAGACTCCGATTTATACGCCCTATTTTCTGGGTTTTTTGTTTTCTTCCCTCGTGATAACCGCTCTCTCTTTGTACGACGATTTTTTCGATGTTTCTTTCAAGCTCAAACTGGGCGGACAGATAATCGCAATCATTGTTGGATTGTTGTCGGGCATTTTGATCGATAAAGTTCATCTGCCTATTTTCGAGGAGGCGAATATGGGCGTTTGGGCGTACCCGCTTACCTTTTTGTGGATTCTAGGGCTGACTAATGCCTATAACTTCATAGATGGTTTGGATGGCTTGGCGGCAGGTACGGCGGTGATTGCCGCGTTATTTTTTGCATTTATTTGTTTTGTGCAAGGCAGCCATTTCATTTATCTCGCGTCTTTGACGCTTGCGGCATCATCGTTTGGCTTTTTGGTATTTAATTGGCCACCTGCCAAAATATTTATGGGCGATGTCGGTAGCACATTTATAGGGTTTGCTTTTGCCGTGATGGCCGTGATAGCCGCACGCTATGATCATTCTCATACTTCGCTTTTCGTGATGCCGTTGCTGCTGTTCCATTTTATTTTTGATACCGCGTTTACCTTCTTCAGGCGATTACTGAATGCAGAAAACGTGTTCACCGCGCATAGGGCACACCTGTATCAGTTGCTTAACCGGCTAGGGCATTCACACAAACAGGTGACACTGATTTATTTAGCCATGACGGTTCTGCAAGGGCTTGCCGCAATCTGGATGGTGTCTATTTCAGGACCTGAACGTGTGTACATCTTTCTGCCATTTCTGATTTGTTATTTTATTTGTGCAAAATGGATAATTGGCAAGATTAAGCAAAAAGGCATTATCGTATAAACCCAGATTGTCCATTAGGCCATAAAACGCCTGTTTTGAATGGGTTTCTAATGGAATCCATTAGAGATTTTCCTTATTTTTCAATGAGGTGTTGTTCTAATGAACAATCTGGGATAAACAAACTGGTTTCCTCTGCTTTTAGTTTGAAAAATGAACCTCAAATTCATGGAAAAAAGGCTTCAAATGTTTAAATCCAATACGCGCACTATTCTGGCCATGCTGCACGATGCTGTTGTTGCGGCATTGGCGTGGTATTGCGCCTATCTGCTGCGCTTCAATTTTGAATTGTCGCCCAGATATATTCTGGAGATGCAACAAACCCTGCTTTGGGTCGTGCCGCTGCAACTGGTTGTTTTCTGGCAATTCAGCCTGTATCGCGGCATTTGGCGATATGCCAGCACCACGGATTTGCGGCGTATATTTCTGGCGGTCATGCTTTCTGCGGCAGCAGTTCCGCTGCTGTTCTGGATGCTGCGCATGGGTTGGGTCGTGCCGCGCGCGGTGCTGGTCATCAATCCGCTATTGCTGATCCTGCTGATGGGTGGCAGTCGTTTCATATACCGGTTATGGAAAGAAAAAGGGTTGTATGGAACCATTAAGCAACACGGAAAACCAGTGCTGGTGATGGGCGCCGAAGATGCGGCGGCAAACCTGGCCAAGGAACTGTCCAAGAGCGACGCTTGGCGGCTGGTAGGCTTTCTCGACGATAACAGCGAACATCATGGGCGCACGCTGAACGGCATCCGCGTGCTGGGCGGACTGGATAGTCTGCCGGAATGGGCGAAACGGCTCGGCGTATCGCAAGTGATTATCGCCATGCCATCCAGCTCGCACCAACAGCGCAAGCGTGCGATTCAACTTTGCAATCAGGCCAGGCTGAAAGCCCTCACCGTACCCTCTTTTGATGATTTGATGAGCGGAAAAGTTGCGGTGTCGCAACTGCGCGCCATTGAGCTGGATGACCTGCTGGGGCGAGACCCCGTAGTGCTGGACGATGCGGGGTTGCATGGGCTATTGGGCGGCAAGACGGTGATGGTGACCGGCGCGGGCGGATCGATCGGCTCCGAACTGTGCCTCCAAATCGCGCGCTTCATTCCCGCCAAACTGGTGCTGTTCGATTCAAATGAATTTGCCTTGTATACCATCGAACAGGAACTGACGCAGACCCGTTCGCCCTTCGGCATCTCGGGAGGCTCTGGGCAACCCGCTTCGACAGGCTCAGGACATGCCCCGACATTGAATTTTGTCTGCCTGATCGGCGATGTGCGAGACGGTGCACGGGTGGATGAAACCGTGCGGCAGCATCAACCGGATGTACTGTTCCACGCGGCGGCTTACAAGCATGTGCCGCTGATGGAGCAGCACAATGCCTGGCAGGCGATCCGCAACAATGTTCTGGGCACATGGACGGTGGCCCGCGCGGCACAGCAGCATGGGGTCAGAAAATTCGTGATGATCTCAACCGACAAGGCTGTCAATCCGGCAAACGTAATGGGCGCAAGCAAGCGGCTGGCCGAAATGGTATGCCAGGCATTGCAAAACAACACTCCCCTCCCCCCCGGCGGGGGAGGGGCTGTGGGAGAGGTGGAAACGCGCTTCGTGATGGTGCGCTTCGGCAACGTGCTGGGCAGCACCGGCAGCGTAATCCCAAAGTTCCGCGCGCAAATCGCGCAAGGAGGCCCGGTTACCGTCACCCACCCCGAAATCACCCGCTACTTCATGTCCATCCCCGAAGCGGCCCAACTGGTTTTGCAGGCCGGCCTGATGGGGCAAGGCGGTGAAATTTTCGTGCTGGATATGGGCGAACCGGTCAAGATAGTCGATCTGGCAAAAGACCTGATCCGCCTATCCGGTTTTACCGAAGATGAGATCAGGATCGAGTTCACCGGCCTGCGCCCCGGCGAAAAGCTCTACGAGGAATTGCTGGCGGATAGCGAGCGAACCCTGCCGACCCCTCATCCGAAACTGCGTATTGCCCAAGCAAGGCAGGCCGATGCAACATGGCTGGCAAAGCTTATGGAGTGGGCAGGTTCGACGACGATGGATGATGAAAATGTGCGTGCCGCGCTGCAAAGCTGGGTTCCTGAATATCAACCGAACTCACAGCAAGGCCAACCCCGATGATGCTGACTGCCGCAGCAAATCCATTGCAGCGATTTGCCATGCCGCCGTTGCGCGCCAGTACAGTATTGATCGGTTTTGCCGTGCCCGTCTCGGTGGCGTTGGACAATGTATTGCTGGCACTGGTGCTGACAGGCCTATTGTTCAACGCGCGCGCAGTCTTGGCGATTGCCGCACAACATCCGGTGGCACGCGCGGCATGGCTGCTGTTCGGCATGCTGTTGCTCGCTATGTTTTACGGCGCAACGCCTTTGCGCGAAGCGGCAGGTATCTTGTGGAAATATGCCGACTTGGCCTTCATACCGTTGTTCATGCTGATGTTGAGCAGCGAAACCGCCAAGCGCAGGGCGCAATATGCCTTTCTTGCCGCAATGGGCATAACCTTGCTGTTGTCCTACTTGGTAGGCTTGGGGATATTGCCTGTTCAACATTGGATGAACACGTTTGCCACAGCAGATAACCCGGTAATCTTCCACAGCCACATCACTCAAAACAACATGATGGCGTTTGCTGTATTTATCTCGTTGCTCAATCTGCGCGATGCCACTTATCGGTGGGCGCAGGTAGTTTGGGGTTTGTTTGCCTTGCTGGGAGCGATCAATATATTGTTCATGGTGCAGGGTCGAACCGGGTACGTGATTCTAATGGCGTTGCTGTGCTGGTTTGCCTGGATAACCCCGATCCGTTATATGCGCTTGCGCGGAAAACGGTGGGATTGGCGGCTGGCCGTGGCAGCGGAGCTGGCTCTTTTAGCCTTGATGGTTGCCATCTATAGCGTCTCGCCACGGATGCAGAATCGGGTCAACCTGGCGGTATCTGAATCACAGACTTGGCAAACAAAACAGGCTAAAGATACTTCGACCGGGCAACGATTGCTTTTTTATGACCATACCCTGCAAATTGTGAAACAGCAACCTGTGCTTGGTGTTGGAACAGGCGGGTTCCATGATGCTTTCGCGAAGCAAACTCAAGGCAAGGATGTGCCAGCGACGCATAATCCGCACAATGAATACTTGATGATCACGGTTCAAACCGGCGTGATCGGCCTGGTATTTTTGCTCTATTTGTTTTACGCGCAATGGCGGTATGCCCCATTGTTGTATACCCCGTTCGAACAGGATGCGGCGCGCGGGTTCGTATTGGCCTACATCGTGAACTGCGCGCTTAACTCGGCATTACTGGATCACTCGGACGGGTTGTTTTTTGCGTTCATGACCTCTGTGCTGTTTGCGGGGCTCAAGCTGGAGAAAAAAAATGGCTAATTTATCGGTCATCATCATCACCAAAAACGAGGCGGCGAATATCCGCGCCTGCCTCGAATCGGTCGCATGGGCCGACGAAATCATCGTGGTGGATTCCAACAGCACTGACACAACGCCGGAAATTTGCAAGGAGCTTGGCGCGCAAGTCTATGTGCATGACTGGCCGGGTTTCGGCGCACAGAAAAATCGCGCGTTGGGTTATGCCACGCACGACTGGGTGTTTTCCATCGATGCCGACGAGCGGGTCACACCGGAATTGCGCGCCTCTATCGAAGCGGTGTTGCACAACGAAACCGATACCTGCGCCGCCTATCGCATTTCGCGCCTGTCCAGTTATTGCGGGCGGTTCATGCGCCATTCCGGATGGTATCCCGATCACATCGTGCGCCTGTTCAGGCGCGATGCGGCGCGTTTCTCGGATGATCTGGTTCACGAACAGTTGCGGGTGGAAGGGCAGATCGGCCAGCTTGACGGCGAGTTGCTGCATTACGCCTTCACCGATACAGAGGAAGTGCTGCAAAAAGTGAACCACTATTCCTCTGCGGGCGCGGCCATGATGCAAAGGCGCGGCAGGCAAACCACCCTGACGGGTGCGGTGCTGCGCGGGCTATGGAGTTTTATCCGCACCTATTTTCTGCGCGCCGGATTTCTGGATGGGCGCGAAGGCTTCATGCTGGCCGTATCCAACGCGGAAGGCACCTATTACCGATACCTCAAGTTGATGCTGCTGAACAAGAAATCTTCAGGGAGCCTTTAAAAATTCAGAGTTCGCTCAAATGCAAGGCGCGGGAAAAATTTCGCCGCGCCGCATATGGGTTATATGTAAGCAAGAAATTTTTTCTGCAACGCAGCAGTTGAGATGAAGTGTGGATTTTTAGAGGTTCCCTTGATGCGCATTGCACTGATCGTTACCACTTACAACCGGCCCGATGCGCTGGCCGCCGTGCTGGAAGGTTGCCTGAAACAAACCGATCCGGATTTCGAGGTAATCGTCGCGGATGACGGCTCCACGCGGGATACGGCTGACTTGGTTGCGGCTTACCGGGCGCGCGCACCGTTCGCCATCAAGCATGTCTGGCAGGAAGATGCCGGATTCCGTGCCGCCGCGATACGCAACCGCGCGCTGGCCGACACCGATGCCGATTACATCGTATTTATCGATGGCGACTGCGTGCCGCCGCCGGATTTTCTTGCCAATCACCGCAAGCTGGCGGAGCGCGGCTGGTTCTTGTCCGGCAACCGTTTGATGCTGACGCGACCGTTCAGCGAGCAAGTATTGCGCGACAAGCTGCCTGTTCACTTGTGGCGCACAAGCGATTGGTTGCGCGCGCGCCGACGCGGGCAAATAGAACGCCTGCTTCCGTTGCTGCGGCTACCCAATATAGGCTGGGTGCGCAAGCAGTTGCCGCGACGCTGGCAAGGCGCAAAAACCTGCAACCTGTCGGCATGGCGCGAAGACCTGCTGCGGGTAAACGGTCTGGATGAAAGTTATACCGGCTGGGGTCTGGAAGATTCCGATCTGGTGATACGGCTGTTGCGCGCCGGGGTCAAGAGCAAATCGGCGCGCTTTTTTGCGCCGGTATTTCACCTCTGGCACCCCGAAAATGACCGCTCCCGCTTGGCGGAAAACCGTCGTCGCTTGGAGGAATCCTTGCAGGCGACTCATATCCGTGCCTCGAAAGGCGTGGATCAGTATTTATGAAAATATTGTTTATTGTGCGGCGCTATGGCCCGGTGGGCGGCATGGAACGCTATGTCTGGGAACTGACACGCGAATTGCACAACCTGGGGCATGAGGTCGAGGTGTCGTGCGAAGTTTGCCTCGCTGAAAAACCCCACGGCATTGCAGTTCATGAACTGGGCACAATCGCACCGCGACCACGCTGGCTTTCGCTGCTGCGCTTCGGTCAGCGCGCGGCACGCTGGCTCGATGCGCACCCTCGTCCGGGCTGGCTGATCCATAGCCACGAGCGGGTCAACGTGCATCATGTCACCACTTTCCATGGCCCGCCGTTTGCCGGCGTGTATGAAAAACCGCTCTGGCGGCGGCTGTCGATCCGTGTGCTGATGCAGTTGTATCTGGAGCGGCGCGAATTGACCAAGCCGCTTTATATCGTCCCGAATTCGCAAGTGATCGGCAAACAACTGGCTCATTACTATCCTCAACTAGCCTGTAAATTGACCGCCCCGATTGTTCCGGGTGTCCAGCCCGGCACGTTGCGCACTTCGCGCATTGTTCCGCCCAGCGGCGGAATAATCGGCTTTGTCGGCAAAGAATGGCAACGCAAAGGATTGCCGCTAGCGGTCAGAATCGTTGCGCATTTACGCAAGCGCCGCCCCGATCTGGAGTTATGGGTGATCGGGCCGCAGCCGGAAGAAGTGCAACCGTTGTTTGCCGGCTGGCGGGACGGCTATCGCCTGCTGGGATGGAGCGGGCAATCTCATTACGCCGAGTTTGACATATTGTTGCACCCGGCCATATCCGAACCTTATGGCATGGTCATCAGCGAGGCGATGGCCGCGCGCGTTCCGGTGGTCGTGTCCGATGTGTGCGGGGCTGCCGCACAGATCGCGGCGGATGCCGGTTCAATCCTGCCGCTTGATGCACCCTGCGGGCGATGGGCGGATGAAATCGAAAAACAATTATGCCGCAGCGATGCGCCGCCGCAATTCGTGCGCGGATGGAATGATGTGGCGCGCGAATATGAGACAATCTACCGCAAAATTTTCGAGCATGATTTGAAATGAGCAATCTGGAATCCCGATTTTTGAATGCATGCCCGGCAGGCTGCAACGCACCGCTGGAAGCCACCCCGTATATCTTGCCGGAAGGCGCGCTGTTGCGTTGCAGCGCATGCGGGCAATTGGTCAGCCAATGCACTTCGGCGCGTTACTGGCAGTCCATGCAGGAATTTGATGATTCACAGGGCACCTTGCCGAAAGCGGGCTCGGAAAGCAGCCGCTCGCGGCGTAGCAGGAAATTCCTCGACCGGATCGCCAACCTGCTCGGGCAACCGCCCGGAGAGATTCGTTTGCTGGATGTGGGTTGTTCGAGCGGCGCATTCCTCAATTCGGCAGTCAAGCTCGGGTTTTGCGCCGAGGGCGTGGAACCGGCCCCGAAAGCTGCCGCCGCCGCTCATGCCGCCGGGTTGAAGGTGCGCCAGGGATTGCTCCATGAAGCGGGTTATGCCGACGAACAGTTCGACGCGATCACCCTGTTTGAAGTGATCGAGCATTTGCAGCAACCGCAGGAATTACTGCGTGAATGCCGTCGCATCCTGCGTCCGGGCGGCATCCTGCTGATCGGCACCGGAAATGCCGGGAGCTGGAGCATGTCCGCGATGGGCGCGCGATGGGAATATTTGCACATCGAAAAGCATGGTGGCCATGTCAGTTTTTTCAACCCCGGATCCATCGCCTCCCTGGCGCAACATACGGGGTTCTCTGTGGAGGCGATACATACGCGCGGCGTGCGCTTTTGCGAAAAAGGCGATTGTGCCGGATCCGTTTACCGCATTGCAAAACTGGCCGGTGAACTGGTCAACCTTCTCGCCGCTTCATTGAATAAAGGCCACGATATGGCCGTGTATCTGAAAAAATCCGGGCATTGAATCTTACTGTGTCACAAAGCGATCAAGGGATGCAGTGCAAGGCAAAATCGGGTGAAGTGGGTCAAGCAGGGATGGGCGGCTTGCCGTTGCCGCCCAACTCGCAAAAAGCGGAGTTTACATAGCGTAAATGAGCATTTTGAAC
>JACREB010000119.1 GCA_016218475.1 Nitrosomonadales bacterium
CTGTGTCACAAAGCGCTGAAGGGCGCATTGCGGCGTTAAAATCAGGCTCAAAATGCTCATTTACTATATGTAAACTCCGCTTTTTCGCCCGATTTTGCCTTGCACTGCATCCCTTGATCGCTTTGTGACACAGTAAGATTATGAGCCCTTGCGATACCCCAGCATTCCGATCAACAGGCGCATTGTGCCGTAACTGAGGCGTGCGACGAGGCGGCTGAAAAAGTTGCGCCTCCTGCGGTATTCGTCCCCGATACGCGCCGAATCGTTGTTGATCGCGGCCAGCAAACTTGCGCGCAGCTCGCCGACGAATCCGGTATCCCGTATGACGAGATTCGCCTCGCGCGCCAACAGCAAACTGAACGGGTCAATATTGGACGAACCCACAGTTGCCCACTGCCCATCCACCACGGCAACCTTGGCGTGCAGATAACTGGCCCGATATTCATGAATCTCCACGCCCGCCGCCAGCAATTGGTCATAGAGCGCATGCGTCGCATAGTGCTGCAAACGGTATTCCACCTTTCCTTGCAGCAGCAATACCACGCGAATGCCGCGCCGCGCCGCACGCTTCAAGGCGCGTCTAAAAACGCGTCCGGGTAAAAAATAGGCGCTGGCGATGATGATCTCTCGTTGTGCGCCGGCAATGGCCTTCAGATAGGCGCGTTCGATATCGCGCCGGTGGCGCAGGTTGTCGCGCAGCAAAAAAGCAAAATCCGGCGCTTCGGCATGCTCTGTCTTTTCCATGACAAACCGCCTGATCTCCTTGCCGCGCCTGCGGAAGTTGGCCCACGACACCAGCCCCCACAATCGCCGCATCGCCGCATGTATCTCGCCGGCTGCCGCGCCCTGCACACGCACCGCATAGTCCAGCCGGGGCATGGTGAGATGGCCGTGTCCGGGAATATCGTTGATGATGTTGATGCCCCCGACGAAAGCCACTTCGCCGTCCATCACCGCCAGTTTGCGGTGCATTCGGAACATGCGGCGCTTCCGGCTGCGCCGCAGGGTAAAAGGGGAAATCGCCCGCCTGAACCATTGCGCCTCAATTCCCGAAGCGCGTAATTCGTCCATCCAGCGCTGCGGCAGATCCGCCGAGCCGAAGCCATCCAGCAATACGCGCACCGCTACCCCGCGCGCAGCGGCACGCTGCAAGGCATCGGCAATCATCCGCCCGGTTTCGTCGGCGGCAAAAATATAAGTTTCCAGGCAGATCGAATGCTGCGCAGCATCGATATCGGCGCACAATTGCGGAAAAAACGCCGCACCGTTTTGCAGCAGCGTGAGTTGATTCCCGGCGACTTGGTGGCTGCCGGTCATGATGTTCCAACCGGGATATTCCATTTCAACCTGGCCGAAAGCGCGGCATGATCGGACAGGCGCTTCCAGGCGCCGCCGACATGCACATCGCAATGCAGCACGTTAAAACCGCGTACGTAAATGCGGTCCAGGCGCAACAGCGGCAACCTCGCCGGATAGCTGCGCGCATGGTTTCCGCCATGAAGATGAAACACGTCATGCACATCCAGTTTGCCGGCCAGCGTGCGGCTCATCAGGTTGCGCCAGTCATTGAAATCGCCCGCGAGGATCAGCGGCGCGTCGGGCGGGATTGCACTGCGCACATACTCGATCAATGCCTCGACCTGTGCGCGGCGACCTTTGGCGAACAATCCAAAATGCACGCACAGGCAATGCACATTCTGTTCCCCGCCAAGTTCGATCTCGCAATGCAACAGCCCCCGGCTTTCGAAGCGATGCGCCGAAACATCGATATTGAGCGATCGCAAAATCGGGAAGCGGCTGAGTATCGCGTTGCCATGATGCCCTGCCTCATACACCGCATTTTTGCCATAAACGGAATGCGGCCAGATTTCTTCCGCAATGAACTCGTGCTGTGCGCCATCAAGGTAGTTGTGATAGCGCTCGGCATGGCGCGTATGTTCCCCCTGCACCTCCTGCAAAAACAAGATATCGGCATCCAGTTCGCGCAAGCGGTCGCGCAGTTCGTGCAACACCACGCGGCGGTTGAAATAAGAGAGGCCTTTGTGGATGTTGTAAGTGGCAATTTTCAGTGTATGCATGATGCGCCATTCTACCCAATCGGCCAGGCGTTGAAGGTAGTCCGCTTGCCGGCTCGGGCAATTCCGGGTTTTGAAGCGAACCTTGCCAGAACATCCATCAAGTGTGTCATTTTTGCAACATCGGGCTAAACTGCCCTTGTTTTCATAATCCCTATTGATTATTATGCACCACTATCGCAATTACCTTGACCGTTACCTGCCAGAAACAGGGGATGTTTTTAACTAAAAACTTAAGGAAGAACCATGAAAAAAATTCTTGTAGCCGCTTTGTTGTCCACTGTTATTGCCGCCCCTGTTTTTGCGGCTTCCAATGGGGCTGATGCCGGTGTCTACGGCGGTTTCACGGTAGGCCAAGCCAAAATGGACAATCCGTATGTGGGTTATGCCACGACGGATGATAAAGATACCGTTGGCAGCATCTTCCTGGGTTACCAGTACACCAAAAACTGGGGCGTTGAAGCTTTCTACTCCACCGTAGGCAAACTGACGGCACGAAACGCTGCTGGGACGATCATCTATAACACCGATTCTGATGCCTTTGGCCTCAACGTCGTGGGTACGGCGCCACTGAACGAATCCTTTTCGCTGTACGGCAAGCTGGGTTACGCCCGCGCCAATACAAACGCTCATTCCTCCCCAGTTGGCCTGGCTGGTCGCGACAACAGCAATGTAACAGGCGGTGTGGGTGCGCTGTTCAACATAGATAAGAAGATGGGTATCCGCTTTGGTATTGACAGGTATGAAGCAACCACCATAAGCGGCAATGTCGCCAACGTCGAGGAAAAGTTTTGGACCGATGTCTGGGCGGTAGGTCTCGTATTCAAGTTCTAAGCGGACTTGAACACCACGAAAACCGGGGCAAGCCCCGGTTTTTGTTTTCTCTTCAGGAAATTTCTAAAGAACACCTCTAAAGTTTGCCTGAAACCGGTAGCTTCCGACAGGCAATAAATCACAACCAGCGCCGCATCGAATATCCGCCGATCAAAGGCCGCTGCAGGGCGACGCGCATGATTTGCCTGCCCCACTTGAATTCCTTGTAGAGCACGATGAAGTTCCACATATCGCGCAGCACCCTGGCCCGGTCGCGCCAGCCCAGTTCCATCAGCGCGGCGGGGAAATCGGCTTCGTGCGGTCGGTCGAAGGCGATCTTCAGCGGGTTCCACTGGTCGGTCGTGCGGCGCACTTCCGAGGCGATCATCCTGCGGTACATCTCCTGCATCGGGCGGTTGCGCAGCCTGGCCTCCACAATGGCCTCGCCGCAAATTGCGCCTGAATGCAGCGCGCAGCTCATGCCTTCGCCGATCATGTTGAGGAAGCCCGCCGCCTGCCCGGTGATCAGCACATTGCCCTTGCCGAACACATAACGGTTGATCAGCGACGGCCCGAAATTTTCGCCGCAGCCCTCGTCTTCGGTATGAGGATGAAGGCGCACGCCATGTTTCTCGGAAAAATACTTCACCACGTTCGCATGTTTCTTCGCGAAATTATCGCCGCGCTTGAAGCCCACACCGACGATCTGCCGCCCGTCACGGGCGTGGCTCCATGTGTAGTGCCCGAGATCGGGATGAAACCAGAAATGGAAATACTGCTCGTCCAGCGGGCATTCGATAATTTCGTGAAATTTTTGTCCTACAAAAAACCACGGGATGGACTGCTGGTATTCCGGATAGACTGCGCGGATCACCGGCGAACTCGGCCCGTCCGCGCCGATGACCTGGCGCGTGCGGTATTCGACCGGCTCGCCCATTCTTTTGGCCCGCACGATCACATGGTCGCCGTTGTCCCGCAACCCGATAAACGAGGTTTGATCGTGAACTTCCGCCCCGCTGCGCTTGATCGCCCAATAATCGGCCTCTTTGCGGTGCAGGTGCGGCGTCGTGCCGCCGAAAAAATCCATCGGTATCGACACCATGCTGGGAAAGTGGAAAGTCACGCCACGGCACGACACCGGGTCGTGCAGCGTTTCGCGCGGCAACGGGCCGAAATTTTCCAGCAGGAAGCGATGCCCGCGCGGCGACAGGATGCCGCTGCAAATCTTGTGGCGCGGCAACTGGAAACGCTCCAGCACGATGGTTTCCAGCCCGGCATCCACCAGCCGTTTGGCGGCGGCCGCAGCCGACAATCCTGCTCCGACGATAATGACATCAACTGTGCGCATTAAAACGAAGTCCCTTCAATAAATTTTTCACGAACACGCCGTGGCAGTTGTAGGTCGGGCTCCGCCCGACATTGTTTATTTGCGGCGGGTAGAACCCGCCCTACCACTGCGATTTTTTTGAGCGAATTAGAGCAACCAACCCAAGCTATCAAGGCTAATCAACCCTGCACCACCTCCGCCAGGTGCATCACCGGCACATCGCTGACATTTTCGAAAGCCGCGAGATCTTCCAAGCTCTCGACCACGATACGCGAAATATTGCGGCCATGCAGCGCCCAGTGAGCCTGCCCCTCGTCGTTCGACGCCGCCAATCCCAGCCGCTGTGGCAGATTGCGCGCCGTGGCGGGAATAACGATACGTTGCAGGTCGAGGTTGAACGCGCAGCCGTGGTCAGCGCGCAAGCGGTCATAGTGTTTGACCGTGCGCTGGTAGTCAGTGTGATAGGCGCGCGGCTCGATCATATACAGGTCGGTTGCGCGCAAACCGCGGCGCACAGCAACATGGCCGCTGAGCGCCTCGCCCAAGCCGATGGTGTTGGCATCCGGCAGCCATTGCTTCAGGTAACGCAGCAACAGCCCATCGGCGACGATTATTTTTTTCGGTTTGCGCAACGGATCGAGGAATCGTTGCAGGCGTCGCTCCGCAATGGTTGCGCCGGATTCCAGCGCCAGCGAGATGTCTGCGCCATCGTCTTCACTAATTGAGATTTCCAACAAGGCGGCAACCCGCGCCAGAATATTGGGGTGCGCGTGCAGCGCCTGGTCGGGCAGCAGCATGGTGGATGATGTATCGGTGGGAGCGGCCTCCTGGCCGCGACAGGCTCTATCGCGGCCAGGAGGCCGCTCCCACAAAACCTGTTGGCGGCGCAACCCAAGTATCATCCCGATGATGTCTATATTTTCCGGGCACACCGGTTCGCAGGCCATGCACAGGGTGCAATTCTTGACCGAAGCGGCAACCTCGGCGATGCTGATACCATTCTGCAATGCTTTTGCGTGCCCATGCGGAGTCAGGCTGACATCCCGGCTCTTCCGCCATACCGGGCACACCAGCAGGCACAGGCTGCAGCCGCTACAGTCGCTGTAGTTTTTGCGCGCGGCAGGTGATTTTTTATAAAAACCGAACATCAGAAAATATGCCCGCGAGTAAATTTCAATTGTTAGAAAACTCTCTCCTTGTAAGGGGAAAGTTAGAGTAGAGGTGGCTCAGGTTTTGTTTGTTCTTGCCCGCATGCTCAACTTGCCGCCCGCTTGGAAAAATCCTTCGGCCTGAAACCCAATACGGCCAGCACGGCGAAATAAACCGCCACGCCGCCCGCAACCAGCGCGGCCAGGTGCAGGATGCGTGGCCGGCCCGAGCCGGCCAGCCAGCTTTGCTCGGCGCCCATGCCAAACCACAGCACGAGGCCGAGCGCCAGCAACGCGATGCCGACCTTGGCGTAGAACATCGCCCAGCCCGGCTCCGGCTGATAGATGTCATGCTTGCGCAGAAAGTGGAACAGGATCGCGGAGTTGAAACATGCGCCCAATCCGATGGCGAGCGCCAGGCCGGCATGCTGCAGCCAGCCGACAAAGGCGAGATTCATCAGTTGCGTGGCGGCCAGTGTGGCGATGCCGATCTTTACCGGCGTCCTGATGTCCTGCCGCGCATAGAAACCCGGAGCGAGGATTTTCACCAGGATCATCCCGATCAAGCCGATGCTGTAGCCGACCAGCGCCTCGCGTGTCATCAGCACATCGTGCGCGGAAAAGGCGCCGTGCTGAAAAAAGGTCGCCAGCAGCGGCACGGCGATCATGCCCAGCGCCAGCGCGGCGGGCAGCGTCAGCATGATGGTCAGGCGCAAGCCCCAATCCAGCAGCTTCGAATATTCCGCCGTGTTGTTATCGGCGTGGCACTTGGATAGCGACGGCAGGAGAATCGTGCCCAGCGCCACGCCCAGCAGCCCGTTGGGGAATTCCATCAGGCGATCCGCATAATACAGCCACGACACGCTGCCCGCGACCAGGAACGAGGCAAAGATGGTGTTGATGATCAGGCTGATCTGCGCGATGGACACGCCGAACACTGCCGGCCCCATCTGTTTGATGACGCGCCGCATGCCTTCGTCTTTCAGGCTGAAGCGGATGCCCGGCAGCATGCCGATCTTTTTCAGGAACGGTATCTGAAAAGCGAGCTGCACGATGCCCGCGACGAACACCGCCCAGGCCAGCGCCATGATCGGCGGGTCGCAGTAAGGCGCGAGCCACAGCGCGCCGCCGATAAAGCAGACATTGAGCAACACGGGGGCGAAGGCCGGCACCCAGAATTTGTTGTAAGTGTTGAGAATACCCGCCGCGACCGACACCAGCGAGATGAAGAAGATATACGGCGAAGTGATGCGCAACAACTGTACGGTGAGGTCGAATTTCGCGGTATCCTTGAGGAAGCCCGGCGCGCTGATATAGACGAGAATCGGCGCGGCGACGATGCCAATCACTGTGACCGCGAACAGGATGATCGCCAGCATCGTCGTGACGTGATCGACCAGCAGCTTGGTCTCGTCATGCCCGCGACGGTTCCTGTATTCGCCGAAGATCGGCACGAATGCCTGCGAAAACGCGCCTTCGGCGAATAAACGGCGCAGCAGGTTGGGCAGCTTGAACGCGACGAAAAATGCGTCCGTCGCCGCACCCGCGCCGAATATCCGCGCGATCAGCACATCGCGCACAAACGCGAGAATGCGCGAAACCAGCGTCAGGCTGCTGATGGTGGCGAGGGCTTTAAGGAGGTTCATGCCTGGTCATGTGTTATCCGCTGTGAACGCCGCGCATCATACCATTGTGAGCAGGCGGACGGCTTGCCGCCGCATCCGGCAACACCGGTTCCGATATGCGAATTTAAGGATTGCGAGATCGCACTGACGGCCGCGACTTCGGTGCTGGTCATCATGCGCGCATCGGGCATGGCGACGCCCATGCCGATTGCAGCAGCCTCCGTTCTAGCGCCCATCACTTTCGAATGCACCCAATTGTAAGCAGCTACTCACAAAATGAGGGCGATGATTTTTAAACAGTTTGCCAGAGTTAATTTACGAACTAATTTACATCTGTCACGAACTAATTTACATCTTGGCACTCTCATCCCGCGAGTGCTAAAATGAATATATAAAAGGAGGAAATGCCATGAATATTGCAATGAGCTTGCCCGTACCGACTGCCGTTGGCAGCTTGGAGAGTTATATTCAAACCGTGAACCGCTTTCCGCTATTGTCGCAGGAGGAGGAGTTCGCGTTGGCGGCGCGTTTCAAAACCGAGAACGATCTGGATGCGGCGCGGGAGTTGGTGCTGTCGCATCTGCGCGTGGTAGTCAGCGTGGCGCGCGGCTTTGCCGGTTATGGGCTACCGCAGGCCGACTTGATCCAGGAAGGCAATATCGGGCTGATGAAAGCGGTGAAACGCTACGACCCGGATCGCGGGGTGCGTCTGGTGTCGTTCGCGCTGCACTGGATACGCGCGGAGATTCATGAGTTCGTGGTGCGCAACTGGCGGCTGGTGAAGATCGCCACCACCAAGGCGCAGCGCAAGCTGTTCTTCAACCTGCGCAGCATGAAGCAGGGGCTGGAGCCGCTCAAGCCGCAACAGATCACCGAAATCGCCCAACAGCTTAATGTCAGCGAGCACGATGTGGTGGAAATGGAGGCGCGCTTTGCGGGACGTGAAGTCGCACTGGAGCCAACCGGCAGCGATGACGACGAGAGCTATGCGCCGATCCACTATCTGTCCGACAGCGAAGAGCATGAACCGTCGCGCATCTTGGAAACGGCCGAGCGTGAGCGCTTGCAAACGTCAGGCCTGGCGAATGCGTTGGCTGTGCTGGATGAGCGTAGCCGCCGCATCGTCGAAGCGCGCTGGCTGAGTGAGGAGTCCGCAGCAACATTGCACGACCTGGCTGCCGAATTCAATGTATCCGCCGAACGCATCCGCCAGATCGAGCAGAAGGCATTAAGCAAAATGCACGCGGCGCTGGCTCCGGTTGCCGCCTGACGGCTAATCTTACTGTGTCACATAGCGATCAAGGGATGCAGTGCAAGGCAAAATCGGGTGAAAAAGCGGAGTTTACATAGCGTAAATGAGCATTTTGAGCCCGATTTTAACGCCGCAATGCGCCCTTCAGCGCTATGTGACACA
>JACREB010000123.1 GCA_016218475.1 Nitrosomonadales bacterium
GACGATAAACGGTATAACCCGAAATCGAATGGTCAGAAACGGATTGCGATTCCAAATCGCCGGAATAACAGATCAAGCTGTACTCATTATCAATATTAGCTTGTGGCAAAATTACCTTGAAAACAATCGGACAGTAGTGATAGTAAATGAGCATTTTGAGCCCGATTTTAACGCCGCAATGCGCCCTTCAGCGCTTTGTGACACAGTAAGACGAGGTGATCTGGATAATCATTTGGGTGATGCATCAATTGTCAGCGATTTCTTCAAAATCTGCGTGAATCTGCGTAATCTGCGGATTGAACTGCAGTTTTTAGCGGCTGTCATTTTCACGGCGATTTTGCCAAGCGCAAAATCTCCGGCAAAAAAATCTCCGTCACCAGCAGCGGCGCGCCATGCAGATAAAACAGCGAGCGGCGCGCCCATAGCCTGTCCGGCGGGTTGCCCAGTACCGCAGCAGCCCGCTGGTATAGCGGGTGTGCGCTACGCAGCGCCTTGTAATGCAGCGGCTTGCGTTCCACCAGCGGGTGCGCGAACAGCAATGCGCCAAGCGGCCTGTTGCCCAGACCGCCCACGGCAGACCATGCGCCGCGCAGATGCTGCCGGGCACACACGCTATGCGCAAATACCACCGGCATACCGTCGGCATACAGGAACACTTCTCGCGACCAAGCGAGGTGCTGTGGCGCAACGCCCAGCAGGACGGCCTCGTCCAGCGCGATGCGCGCCAAGCCACTACGCACCCCACGCACCGCAAAGTGGGCGCAGCGTTGCTGGATGCGCTGCGTCAGCGATCCGCGGTCGCGCAGCCAGGGCGCGAGCCCCGCTTCGCAGCCCAGCACCGCGCCATGCCAGAATTTGTCAGTTCTTGTAGGTTGGGCAAAGCGTGGCGTACACAACGCCTCATTTGTTGGACACGTCCCTTGGCCTTTACCCAACTTACAAGCAGTTGCGCCGTGCCAAAAATTGTCAGGCATGCAAGTAGTCATGTTTATTTGCCATCCAGCGCTGCAAATGCCCTCGCGCCGCATCGGGAAAATCGCGCAGCAATTCGTCGGCTGCCTGCCGCGCCTGGTTCAACAAATCCTCGTCCGCGCTGATATCGGCGAAGCGCAGCATCGCCACGCCGCTTTGCCGCGCGCCGAGCAGTTCACCCGGCCCGCGCAATTGTAAATCCTGCTGCGCGATGGCGAAACCGTCATTGCTTTCGAAAATGATTTTCAGGCGCGCCCGAGCCAGCTCGGAGAGCGGCTGCTGGTACAGCAGGATGCACATACTCTGCCCCGCACCGCGCCCGACCCGACCGCGCAACTGGTGCAATTGCGCCAGCCCCATGCGCTCGGCATGGTCGATCACCATCAGGCTGGCGTTCGGCACATCCACGCCGACCTCGATCACCGTGGTGGCGACCAGCAATTGCAGCTCGTTCGCCTTGAATGCCGCCATCACGCGCGCTTTTTCGGCGTTGTCCAGCTTGCCATGCACCAGCCCCACGTTGAGTTCAGGAAAAGTAGCACGCAATGTTTCATACGTCTCGATTGCGGTTTGTAATTGCAAGACCTCCGATTCGTCAATCAACGGGCATACCCAGTATGCCTGTTGCCCATCAAGGCAGGCGGCGCGTACTCTGGCAAACACCTCATCGCGCCGCTCATCGCTGACCAGCTTGGTGATCACCGGCGTGCGCCCCGGCGGCAGTTTGTCGATCACCGACACATCGAGGTCGGCGTAATAGCTCATCGCCAAGGTACGCGGGATAGGTGTCGCGCTCATCATCAGTTGATGTGGCTCATTTGAATCCACAGGCCGTTCGTGGTGAGCTTGTCGAACCATATCCTCTGAAACATCTTGCCCTTCGACAGGCTCAGGGCGAACGGATTTGGAAGATTTGCCTTTATTGCGCAAGGCGAGCCTCTGCTGCACGCCGAACTTGTGCTGCTCGTCGACAATTGCCAGTCCGAGTTTGCGGAAGCTGATTTTCTCCTGGAACAGCGCGTGCGTGCCGATGGCGAGCAGTGTTTCGCCGGATGAGATATGTTCGGCGGCGAGTTGTTTCTCCTTTTTTTTCAGGCTGCCAGACAGCCACACTGGCGTGATACCCAACGGTTCCAACCAGTCGCGCAGCTTGAGGTAATGCTGCTCGGCGAGTATCTCAGTCGGCGCCATGAATGCGGCCTGGTAGCCGTTCTCGATGGCCTGCAATGCGGCGAGCGCCGCGACGATGGTTTTGCCGCTGCCGACATCGCCGAGCAACAGGCGCTGCATCGGATGCGGCTTCGCGAGATCGCGTCCGATTTCGGCATGCACCTTTTGCTGCGCATTGGTCAGCGCGAACGGCAGGTTTTTTATCAACCGCGCGGTCAGCCGGTGCCGTAGCGCCAATTCGGGCGCGATACGCTTGCCGCGTTCGCGGTGATGCGCGCGCATCGACAACTGCTGCGCCAGCAATTCGTCGAACTTGATGCGCCGCCATGCGGCGTGACTGCGGTTTTCCAATGTGACGGCGGCGGTATCCGGCGCAGGGTTATGCAGCAACCGCACACTATCGGCGAAACCGGCCAGCTTCAGCCTTTGCAATAATATTTCCGGCAAGGTATCGGGCAACGGCAGTGTTTCCAGCGCGTTGGCGATCAGCTTGCGCAACACGATTTGCGACAACCCTGCGGTAGTCGGATAGATTGGCGTGAGGCTTTGTTGCAGCGGCGTGTCGTCGTCCACCGCACGGCATTTCGGATGCACCATTTCCAGCCCGTAATAGCCCATGCGCACCTCGCCGACGGCGCGTATCTGCTTGCCTTCCGCAAGCTGCTTCTGCTGGCTTGGATAAAAATTCAGGAAGCGCAAATACAGCTCGCCGCCGTTGTCCTGCAAACGGCAAACCAGCGTACGGCGCGGGCGAAAGACCACTTCGCTGTGCGCGATGATTCCCTGCACCTGCGCGTTCATGCCCGGCTGCACCGTGGAGATCGGCGCGAGATGGGTTTCGTCTTCGTAGCGCAACGGCAGATGCAGCAACAGGTCGGCGCGATGATGAATACCGAGCTTGGCGAGCTTGCCGAGTGTGGCAGGCGAAATCTTGGTCGGTTGCACGGCCTGGCGATACGCCTAATCCTGGAGGACCAGCACGCCATCCATCTCCACCAATGCGGCACGCGGCAACGCGGCAACGCCCACTACGGCGCGCGCCGGATAGGGCTGGTGAAAATAGCCCGCCATGATTTCGTTCACCCTGGCGAAATGGGCGAGGTCGGTGAGATACACGTTCAGCTTGACCATGTCGTCAAAACTGCTGCCGGAAGCGCCCGCCACCGCGCGCAGATTCCGGAATACGCGATGGATTTGCGCGTCGATACCCTCCACCATCTGCATGGTGTCCGGGTCGAGCCCGATCTGCCCGGACAGGTACACCGTGTCGTCCACGCGCACCGCCTGGGAATAAGTGCCGATTGCGGCGGGCGCATCGGGGGTTTGGATGGCTTGTTTGTTTGTCATGTTGAACTCCTGCTAAGAATATTACCTTTTATACAAATCCGGATTGTTCGTTAGATTCGATGTGATTTTCCAATACCCGTTCGCCCTGAGCCTGATGAAACTACTAGCCATTCGACTAGGCAGTCAGAAAACGACAGCCAAGTCGCTGGTTATGTCGAAGGGCTGGATTCCTCAAGGCTTGTGGTTCGACAGGCTCAGGGCGAACGGCCTCATAAATAACCGGGGGTCAATCGCCGCCCAACGGCAAATCCCCATTGACCGGATTACTCGATACCGCCAGCCCGAAATGACGGTAGGCATTCGCGGTGGCCATGCGCCCGCGCGGCGTGCGTTGCAGATAACCCTGCTGGATCAGGTACGGCTCCAGCACATCCTCGATGGTGTCGCGCTCCTCGCCAATGGCGGCGGCAAGATTGTCCACACCGACCGGCCCGCCGAGAAACTTCTCGATGACGGTGAGCAGCAATTTTCTGTCCATCACATCCAGCCCGCGCGAATCCACATCCAGCATGGTCAGCGCGGCATCCGCCACTTTGCGGCTCGCGTCGCCGCCCGCTTTCACATCGGCGAAATCGCGCACGCGGCGCAGCAGTCGATTGGCGATGCGCGGCGTGCCGCGCGAGCGGGTGGCGATCTCCAGCGCGCCGTCATGCGACAGGTTCATCTCCAGCAGCCCCGCCGAACGCATCACGATGCGCTGCAATTCCTGCGGCGTATAAAACTCCAGCCTCGCCACGATGCCGAAACGGTCGCGCAGCGGGTTGGTCAGCATCCCCGCGCGCGTGGTCGCACCCACCAGCGTGAACGGCGGCAGGTCGAGCTTCACCGAACGCGCCGCAGGGCCTTCGCCGATCATGATGTCGATCTGGTAATCCTCCAGCGCGGGGTAGAGTATCTCCTCCACCACCGGCGACAGGCGGTGTATCTCGTCGATGAACAGCACATCGTTCGGTTCGAGGTTGGTCAGCAGCGCGGCGAGGTCGCCGGCGCGCTCCAGCACCGGGCCGGAAGTATGGCGCAGATTCACGCCCATTTCGCGCGCGATGATGTGCGCCAGCGTGGTCTTGCCCAAACCGGGCGGGCCGAACAGCAGCACATGATCGAGCGGTTCCTTGCGCAGTCTCGCCGCTTCGATGAATATCTCCATCTGGCCGCGAATTTTTTCCTGCCCGACATATTCGTCGAGTTGTTTTGGGCGCAGCGCGCGCTCCAGAATTTCCTCCTGTTTTGACGCAGGGTCGGGCGCGAGCACCCTGCTGGATTCCGGGCGCGGTTCGGCGGTGAGATTGTCGCTGTGGATCATGGCCTGATTATATTTCCTATTCGTTGCGTATCAAACAAATGATCTCACAATATGACAGGATTTCGTGCTCATCAAGTATCGGCGAATGGTTGAATGATAGTAGGCGCTGTCAGTTTTTCACGGGTTGGGACGGCACTGCTACGCCATTCGGTCTCTGCTTGGGGCAACTGGCTTCTGCGCGCGCAGCTTCCTTGAGCCGGTTCGTCAGCTTATACACAACCGAAAGCAGGCATTCCGCCTGCATGTCCGGTTGCGGTTGCTCCAACGCGGCGCGAAGTGGAGCTTCCGCTTCGGCAATACGCCCGAGGCCAACCAATGCTAGGCCGAGGTTCTTGAAGGCTGAGCCGCGCAACGCTTCCGGGAGGCGTTGCGACTCGATTGTCGCGCGAAGATGAACTATTGCATTACTATAATAACCCGCATCCGACATCCATAATCCGGCGTTGTAGCGCACCTGCACATCGTCAGGAAATCGTTGGGCTAATGACGACCATTGCCTTAAGTGTATAAGTTGGCATTTCTCCCAAGTAACCTGTACGGGTGAATTCCATTTAGCCTCAACAGGGAGTTGATTCAGTATAGACCCCAAATTTTGCAGGAGAGCCATAGCCTCATAAGGTTTTCCGGTTAAAGCGGCATCGACATTGACTGCATGGCCAGCCTTAACCAGCTTAACCACAACATCTCGATACTCGGGAATTGTTATGCTGCCGGCTGTCTCGCTTGCTTCCTGATACAGCCCTTGAGGCAACTGGTAAGCGAGGATTTTATACACAGCAGGCATATAGTATCCGGGGTTGGCGCGCAAATCGACATCTATTATCGTTTCAAAGCTGCGCCAGTCGCGGGACCGTTCCGTGGTTTGGAAACCCCATGAAATTGCAATGATAAATAACAATGCCGTGCGTGGTATGGGCTTCAAACGCCATGCCAAGGCGACAATCAGCAGCACGACAGGCCATACCGCGAGAGCCAAAAACCGGTCTTGAACGAGTGATGGCGCGCCATAGGGAATTATTTGCAAATGGGGTATACAGAGCAGAAAAAAAACGACCAAAGCAAAACTTTCCAGTGACCGTTTGCGCAGGAGTATTGTCGCTCCGACCGCTGCAAATGCCAGAACCGCTACCCCGATGGCAATCATGACCGGGAGGTATGGATCGCCCACCGGGTAAAACAAATGGCGATTTTCCGGGCTGACAGCAAGACGGGTCAACCACCCTAGCACTGCCAGCGTTCGTGTAAATGTCTCAACACCAAAATAAGCGGGAGCAGCTCCAAAGCTGCTGGAAATAAAGATCAGAATCAGCAATCCTGCCAGGAACAATATTGCGAGAGGCCACAACAACAGGGAGCGATGCCTGTCCGGTTCCGGAATATCGCGCCAGAAAATTACCCAAAGCATGGCGATGACGGGCGCAACGGCAACATGCGAAGCTTTCGAGAGCATGACCGCCACAAATGCAAGCAAGGCTGCTGCGGCATGTGGCGTGGAAAACCTCCGCTCCCGTTGAACATTCACCGCGAACCATAGAGCAAGCATTGAAAATAAATTAGGAAGCACATACTTGCGTCCGGTGATATAGACGACCGATTCAACAAGGGCGGGATGCAGCGCGAATAATGCGGTGACTGCTGCGGCGGCCCATGGCGCGCTCGCAGCGTCTGCCGGGCGAAAATATCGCCACAATCCTAAAGTGGTGCCATAGACCAGCGGCAAACAAAGCAGATACAAAATGATATTGTGCAGACGAAACGCGGGCGGGTTTAATCCGAACAGCGTAATGTCAAACCAATAGGATAAATCCCGTAGCGGGAGAAACTCGGATGCTACATTGTACGGTTCAGTAAAGAGACGCCACAGATCGCCCAGATGGAGTTTTGCCAGTTTGGTGTTGTCTTTTATTTGAGATATATCGTCAGAAACGAACGGGTAGTCCATCGCCTGCAGGTAAGCGGCAACCGCTACCAAAGCACTGATCAGTACAAGCATCATGGGTGCAAATTGCCGCATGCGGGCAATAAAGGAGGGCAGATTCATTTCATTGGTTACTTTAACCCAGATTGTTCATTAGAACAACACCCCATTGAAAAATAAGGAAAATCTCTAATGGATTCCATTAGAAACCCATTCAAAACAGGCGTTTTATGGCCTAATGGACAATCTGGGTTTAATCTTACTGTGTCACAAAACGCTGAAGGGCGCATTGCGGCGTTAAAATCAGGCTCAAAATGCTCATTTACTCCATGTAAACTCCGCTTTTTCGCCCGATTTTGCCTTGCACTGCATCCCTTGATCGCTTTGTGACACAGTAAGATTAAGGAGAGCATCGCTTGGTAGAAAATACGAATCGCGCCATAAGGAAATAAGAAAGCATCGCCACTGGGAAGATAAGGATGGCTTGAGATAATATCTTGTTGCTCAGCCAAATCGAGATTAATTCAATCAACATGAAATTAATGCCATAGATAAGCAGGTAGCAAATGATAAAACGGGGAACGCGGGGAAGCGAAAGTTCACGGAACACATAACCGCCCGTGGTAATAAAGTTGAATATTGTCCCAAGAATCGTACCAGCCAACAGGGAGAACCATACCGGCATATCGGCGATAATGAAAGCACTGTAGACCGCGAAGCCAAAAAGAGTATTAACCCCACCGGCGACTAGGAAGCGTATGAATCTGTTCCTGCACAAACTGAAATTAGTGTCACGCGCAAAACGATTGCAGCCAACAATTTCAGCTACAAATCGGCAGAATCGGTCAATCACGTTTAAACCCGGCAGTGATGAGGTTCCCCACGTTCACCCCTAATTTGGCATTAGCCATTCCCAGAGATGCCATCAGGCTGAACATTGTCGATTTAATCCCATGAGGCAATGGTGCCAGACGCATCCAGTACCGTAGCGGATAAGTATTGACGAAAGTGTTTACCGTGATGCCGGTGTAGCCAGCGCTCTCAAAAAGATACCGTACGCTACGCCCCGAAAAGAGTTGCATATGTTCGATGTCGATAATAGGGGAGCGGTCGCCCAGCAGCCGGTTAACCAGGCTGAGATAATTATGCGTTACAGTGACGAAAGCCCCGCCCGGGCGAAGCAGGCGAAATGCCGCACTGGCTACAATATTGGGGTCGCGCACATGCTCCATGGTCATGAAACAGCAAATCAAATCGAACGAAGCAGGGGCGAAGTTCCTTTCTTCAAACATCCCTTCACGTATCCACGCCCGCCGATATTCCGGGGCATCCGCTATTGCTGCGGGCGATGGCTCAATGCCGATAAGCTCTGTAAAGCCTTCGCGTGACAGATGTTCAAGAAAAATGCCGTTGCCTGCGCCGATCTCCAGTGCGCTCTGATGCCGCGCAAGCATGCCCAAGGTTGGCTGTATGGCCTTGATGTAGGCCGCGGCCGCATCGTTCGCCTCTTCCGAACTATCATAATCAGCCGTATGGTATGCGTGCGCCAACTTATCCTCGTCAGGCGGCTGGTCTGCATAGACCAGGTCGCAGTTCGGGCATTGCACCAGCCGGTGGCACATGTACTCCGGCTCCTTGCGCGAGGCAAAGCTGAATCCTGACAGCTTGTCCGGATCGATACTTTTTTCGATAACCAGTTTGGCTTTCTCGAAATCGGTATGGCAGACCGGACATGGGCGGGACTTCCCCATTATCTGTTACTCCTTAAAAAACTACCAATGCCATTGGCAATTCTACCAAGGCAGCTAGATGTAGGGGGGCGGATCAAGCTCGAAGTGCAATAGCCAATAGTGGCCGATAAAGCAGATGCAATTTAGTTTTAGATAAACTTGACTACACGTTCCATATTACAAAGTTTCCTTTTATGATTCTGTAGTGGTAAGCCTTGGTGGGGAGTTGCACAAATTTCATAAGTTTTTCATCAATAACCAGATAATATCCATGATCCACCAGCTCTTGCAAAAACTTGTTGAACTCACGCCTTGATATCCATGAGGTCAGCGGGTTGTAATAACCGGCTGGAGCATAGCCACCATAATAATTAAATAAAAAGTCATAAATACTTACAAAATAGACCTTGGGGTTATCGCCGGTGACCGATTTAACCTCGGCGATAACACTCATGGCATCCTGTTCTGAATATTGCGGCGGGTAGATAAATTGCCATTTTTCAATATTACGCGCCTGAATTGCGGCTTTATTGGTGATGCTGTCTCCGTACCAGATGGTGATAGATGTGATGAGGGCAAGAGAAACGATGATTGCCAGATTCTGGCGAATCGACGATGTTGCCAGTTTGCCGGAATTCTTGGCCAGAGCATGCCCGCCAAGATCCAACAAAAGGAAAAACAGCAGCACCAGGATGGCCGAAATGTTGATGATATTGTTCTCGTGGCTCCTGCCGAAGAAGTAGAGTGAATTTCCGATCATCAGATAAATCAAGCAGAGGCCTGCTGCCAGGTAGTTTCTGGAAACATTGGTGCGCAGCCCGAGCAGGAGTGCGAACGACAAACCTGACATCGCCACCACATACCAGTAAAACGAATTGCTTGCGATTTTCATAAAGCCTATTCCCAATTGCTGGTAATAGAAGTCGATCTGACCATCAGCATTTCTGAAGGTCAGGTAATGCGCCAGCGCTCCCATCAGAATAAGGACAAGGTTAGGGTAATTATTTTTGAAGAAAATACGCAGTGCCATTGAGGCGGCCTTGATTGCCTTGCCGGGAATCACAGATGCATCGAGCACGCAGAGTGTCAGCAACAACTGAATGTAGGCAGCGCTGTAAATAATGCCAAAATTCTTGTGGAACAACAGCATCAGCCCGCAAAACAGGCCTGCGCTCCAATGATGCGCCCCTTTGAAATACACAAGCAGCAGCAGGATCAACCACAGATCAAGGCGGAATGGTGTCACCTGGAAGATGCGGATGGCATCGTCCGGGCCAGCATAAATGCGCACCAGAACCAATGCGACCAGCAAGAATACAGGGAGGCGCTTATCAAGAAACCATTGTCTGGAGAAGGCAAAGAGACTCAACAGCAGCAGGTAATAGGCCCACTGGGCAACCATCTGAAACAGATTCAGGTCAAGCTGTAGCTTCATCCACGCCAATGCTATCAAGGAGGGCAGGAGATCATACTGAAAGTAGATTTCAGAAACCTTGGCCCCATGTAGCAATCTCAAGGCAGGAGCAAAGACATATTGTATATCTTCCCAGGAAAACTGCCTGGTGCTAATAAAGCAGACTGGGATTAACAGGTACGCGACCGCTACCAGAGTCCATCTGGCTGAATGCTTTTGCAAATAATATAACAAAACGATAATGGGCAGGATTACGGCCATTATCATGAATGACCGCGCGAGAATATCCTGAACGGCATGACCGGCAAGAGCATTCATCGGTGGCTGAAAACCGATGGAACGGATAAAGGAAAATGATAGCGCCACAAGCGGCAGCGCCAGAAAATAGCGTACAGGTTTACCGGCAAATCTGTTCCATACACGCCCCAGAGCATAGATGAAGAGCAGATCAAGAAACATCAGGGCGTATAACGCATACAACTCAATACCATCCCTCTCACTCTCATCAAGCAGCCAGTAATGTAACCAAGGCATGAGTTCTTCAGGTTTGACCGGGATATTCTGGCTCCATATCCAGGGAGCCAATTGAAAGTACAAGAAATACAGCAGGCCTGCGGTAGCGGTGGCCATCAGTGTTGTTTCCAATATATCCAGTATGCTGTCCGGTTTTACATACGATGCCTTCCAGTTTAAATCAATCTCATTACTCACTAACTGCCCCTTATGCTGTTGGCTTTACTCTTGCCAGGCAAACACTTTCACAAATGACACACTCAGCGCGCCTTGCCATCAGGCAAAAGCTCGGTGGCCTTTCCATTACGGATCAGCGCGGCGCGTATCAGGCGCGGGCGGCCTTTGACCTCTGCCATGATTTTGGCCACATACTCGCCCACCAAGCCGATAGCGAAGAGGTTGAATGAGCCGAACATCAGGATCATGATCTGCAGAGTTGTAAAACCACGCGGTGCGATATCCGGCACAAAAATCCGCAGCAATAGGATTACAACAGCAGCCAATATGGAGAGTGCAAACGAGATAATGCCAATGGTCGTGAGCATGGCGAGCGGCGTATTGCTGAAGGAAAAGATGCCCTTCTTTGCCCAGTCGATGTTATTGATCAGACTATTGGTCGAGCGCCCGAACATGCGCTCCGGCCTAACGTAGTCAACACCGATTTGCTTGAAGCCGACATAGGCGCGCAGGCCGCGTACGAACAAATCGCGTTCAGGACAGTTGAGCAGCCAACCTACCACACGGCGATCCATCAACGAAAAATCACCGGCATCAAGGGGGATGCTGACATAACTGAACATGGCGAAAGTGCGATAGAAAAGTTTATACATAAAGCCCCAGTACCAAGGCATTTCACGCTTGATACGGCGACCATATATGACGTCGTATCCTTCTTCCCACTCGGCATGGAACGCCTCGATCAACTCCGGCGGATCTTGCAAATCGCCGTCCAGCAGCACGACACCATCCTTGGTCGAAAGCTCCATGCCGCTGCGGAAGGCCATCTGCGAACCAAAGTTACGCGAGTGCGAAATGCCGATCACACGCGGATCATCAGCGCTGATGTCGCGGATCACCTGCGCGCTGTCATCGGGACTGCAATCGTTGACAAATATGATTTCATAATCGATGCCAAGCTTGCTGAAGGTATCGGTCAAACGGCGATACATGACAGGAATTGCCTGGCTGTCCTTGTAGCAGGCGACGATGGCGGAGAGACTGCGTTTGCGCTCGCTGATATTCTTCTTGGATGCGGCAATCATTTCGCTATCGCTGAGTTGCTCGACCCAGCGCGACATGGAGCGCAGCCCATCCTCCAACTTAACGAAAGGCTTCCATCCGAGTTGCTCGATCGCCTTGTGTGGATCGGCATACCAATCCGCCAGATCCCAGGCACGTCCTTCCATAGTTCCGAACTGCGGCTCTGCCGCCACGTCAAACACGCGCCGTGTTATCTCAGCCAGTTCGGCTATGGTGGTCTTGGTGCCGGTGCCGATATTGAAGCTTTCGCCGTATAACCCAGGGTGCATTTTTGCCGCCGCCGTAATAAAAGCGCTGCAAACGTCGTCCACATGGATAAAATCGCGTGAGGTGCGAGCATCGACGAATGGCGGCAGCTTTCCTGCAAGTGCTTGGCGCAGCAGGTTTGGAAACAACCGGGAAGTGTCTTCCAGCGGGCCGTAGACTGCATACAGCCTCAGGTTGACGCAGGGGAATTCGCGCTGCTTGCCCATGAAGCGCAGGTAGCCTGCGATTGCCACCTTGGATACGGCATAGGGGCTGTTCGGCTCGCACACGCTGTCCTCGGGAGGCGCCGCACAATTCGTCCCATACTCCGATGAACTTCCCGCGTGAATGAAGGCAGCAAATGGACGGGCTGCAAGCAAACTGACCAGATTGACGATAGCCTGGAAATTTGTCTGGTAAATCAGGTTGGTATCTTCCTCGAACGAATAGGCGCCATAAGCCACGCAATCGAAAACCGTTTGGGGATTTACGCTGTTGACGAGATTTTTTGCGGCAGCATAGTCGTTGAGATCAACCGCAACGACCCGCCCGTCAATAACGTCGGCAAGCCGCCAGCCTTTCTCGCGATGAACCACCGCATAGACATCGTCGCGCACAGCCGCGAGCATCTTGAACAGGTTGGCGCCAACGAAACCCGATGCTCCCGTGACCAAAATAGGGCCGCTTAGGGAACGGATATAAGCTGATAAATCAGGCATATTTAACCCAGATAATTATTAACGCCGTCATTCCCGCGCAGGCGGGAATCCAGTTTATCAAATAGCACCGCGTAGCGGACAAAACCATGTTTTGGGTGTTGTCCCACTGCGTGGGAGTCTTTGATTGTCTGGATTCCGGCCTTCGCCGGAATGACGGGCTTGTTGGTTTTGCATGCTGTCTTCAACCCAGATTGTCCATTAGGCCATAAAACGCCTGTTTTGAATGGGTTTCTAATGGAATCCATTAGAGATTTTCCTTATTTTTCAATGAGGTGTTGTTCTAATGAACAATCTGGGTTCAACCTTGAAGACAGTATCCCC
>JACREB010000124.1 GCA_016218475.1 Nitrosomonadales bacterium
CCGCCCACACGCGCAACGCGGCTTCATTCAGCCGACCGGACAGCGCTTGATATTTTGCTTCTATCGTCGTCATGTCACTCATATCTCCACGATAGAGGAATTGTCGCAATTGTTCAAGTTATTTTTGCTTAACTCCTAATGTGGATCCGCTCACTGGCGCATTCTCGGTTGCGGCACCTGCCGGTGCTGGTACCTACACCGTCTCGGTCTCCGCAACTGACAGTAATGGCAACGTGAGTCTCTCCGGCGGCACAGCTACTGAAACAGTCGTGGTTGCTGCTCCGGCTGTTGTTGCCCATAATGACGCAGCAACGGTGGCCGAAGGCCACTGGACAGCAGTCAACACTACCGTCTCCACAGAGGTCACGACGCCGGAGAGTTGGAGCAGCAGCAGAAGCACTCAAAGCATCGGCGCTAACGTGTCTGTGGATCCATCGGCGGGGAACAAAGACTCGTCTTATAACGGCGTAGCCCAACAGGCTGCATCGAGTTCATTCACTGTCACGGCGAATAGTGGTCATTCCGCAACGGTGAAGTTCGATGTCCAGATGAGTGGTTTCCAAAGCAACGACGTGGTCAAGGTTGAGTTGATTGATGCATCTGGTCAAGTAGTTGGCACGAAGAACTACACCACCAACTCAGACCAAAACGGATCCTTCACGGTCAATGCAAGTGGAACTTATCAGGTTCGTGTGTATGCTGACGACAATTCTAAGAATGGCGATCTAAAAGCTTCGGTGAAGAATCTCCAGTACGAGAGCTACTCCTACACACCGGCAGAGACCCATACGGTGACCACAAATGAAACGTCTTTTGTATGGCAGGACGGCGACGTTGCCACGGGGAGCATCACGGCGAACGACGACAATGCGGGCAGCGCGTTGGTTACCATGGTCAACGGAACGCCGATTGCCGCCACAGGCAATACTGACATCGTCGGAGACTATGGCATCTTGTCCATCAATGCCAATGGCGAATACACCTACACGCCGAACGCGACCGATAACCTGGCCGGGGTGCAGGAAGCGTTCGACTACACGCTGGATGGCGGTGCTACTTCCGCAACACTGACGGTGTCCTTCACCGATCATGTGTACAGTTCCTCCGCCGACGATCAAGCCAATCTTGTTGGCGGCGGCGATAGTGATGACACGTTGAGCGGCTTGGGCGGTAACGACTTCGTCTATGGAGGGGCAGGTAATGACAATCTCTCCGGCGGCGACGGGAACGACACATTGACCGGTGGCGCTGATAACGATGTGTTCGCATGGACACTGGCGGATCGCGGCACGGCTGGTCATGCCGCAGTTGACACGATCACCGATTTCAAACAGGGTGATAGCCTCGATCTGCGCAACTTGCTTGACGGTGGAGAAGGTGATGAAGACGGGTATGAGGGCGACGAAGATGCCACCGGCAACCTGCTCGACTACATCAGTGTCGAGAAGGTTGGAAACGACACCGTCCTGCATATCAGTTCGGAAGGCAAGTTTGATGATGGTGAATACAAGTCCAGCAAGGAAGACCAAACCATCGTGCTCAAGGATGTCGATCTCACTGTTCAAGAAAATGGACATGTCGATCAAACCGCAACATTGCTTAAGATGTTGCAGAACGGCAACCTGAACACGAATATGGACTAAGCGATTCGGGTTTTGCCAATTAAAATGGGGACGGCGACGTCCCCATTTTTACTTAAACACCCCTATTCACTTTTGATTTAATCGCTTTGTTTTTGCATAATCGTTTGCAACACACGGCAAGGAGGATAAACAAATGAATCAGACAATCCGGAAGTTCGGCCAGTTGGCATGTTTCATGTGGCTGTGTTTCGGCATGGCATCCGGTGCTTTCGCCGCTACCGCTACCGCTGCCGCTGCCGCCGCTGCCGATATTGGCATGGTCATGAACGTGGAAGGCGAATTGTCGGCCAAGGGGGCGGATGGCACGCTCCGGCAACTGAAGACGTGGGGCAAAGTGCTTGCCGGCGACACGCTCTTCACCGGCAAGGACAGCTACGCGCGCGTCAAATTTTCAGATGGCGGGCAAATCAGCCTGAAGCCGATCAGCCAGTTCAAGATCGAGGGCTACAATTTCGACGAGCAGGACCCGAAAAAAGACGCTGCCGGGTTCAACCTGATCAAGGGTGGCTTGCGCGCCATCAGCGGGGCGATCGGCAAGCGGGGCGATCCGGACAGCTACAGCGTAAAGACGAAAACGGCGACGGTGGGCATTCGCGGCACCAAATACGGCGTGCTGTTCTGCCAGGGGGATTGTGAGAACATGCCTCCCCCCGCCGATGGCAGCCCGCTCAGCGACGGAACCCACCTCGATGTGTTGGAGGGAACCATCATAGTGAAAAATTCCGCCGGAAGCCAACTGCTCAATGCGGGGCAATTCGGTTTCGTGGGAACCATCAGCACTCCCCCGGTTATTATCCCGCCGGAGCGCGCCACAAGGGTGGATATCCCCGCGAAGATATTTATAGACGAGGTCAGGGGACTAGGGCCTGGAGACGCGGGGGGCAAGCCAGGTGAAAAGGGAAAGCAGGACGGAGGGAAGAATGACACTCCCAACGTGTGCCCGATTTAATAGATCGTTCCACTAATCTTACTGTGTCACAATGCGCCCTTCAGCGCTTTGTGACACAGTAATTCCATTTCTCTATCAATAGTGCAATAACGTAGGGCGGGTTCTACCCGCCGGATACAGATGTCGGGCGGAGCCCGACCTACAAATTACTTCCCATTTGAAGGAGAAATGGAATAAGACTAAAACCATTGCAAATAAACCGTTCGGCCTGAGCTTGTCGAAGGCCAGTATCGGCTGGCATCCAGCGGTTCGAATCTCACCACGAACGGACAGTAGTCGTAGGTTGGGTTAGCGGCTTTTTCGCGTAACCCAACATCATTGAAAAGGCTGTTGGGTTCCGGCTTGTCCGGCTTAGGATCAAACCGAAAATGATGAGCCGCAGCCGCAGGTCGATGCGGCGCTCGGGTTTTTGATGACAAACTGCGAGCCTTCCAGCCCTTCCTGATAGTCGATTTCCGCACCGGCCAGATATTGAAAACTCATCGGGTCGATCAGTAACTGTACGCCATTCTTGCTCATCACGGTATCGTCTTCGTTGGCTTCTTCGTCGAAGGTGAAGCCATACTGGAAGCCGGAACAGCCGCCGCCGCTGACAAACACACGCAGCTTGAGGCCGGTGTTGCCTTCTTCCTCGATTAATTGTTTTACCTTGTTGGCCGCGTTGTCGGTGAAAATCAGCGGATCTTGCGTTTCGGTTACTGCGTTCATGCTTATCTCCTTGATAATTATTCACCGCTATTCAATTTGAATGCCACCACTTTGTCCTGTGCCGCGACGGCGTTATGTATCAGGCGCCCTTCGATGATTGCGCCCAACTGGATCTCCAGCGTTTTGTAGTGCACGTCGCCATTGACCTTGGCTTTTCCTTGCAGTTCCATATATTCGCTGGCGGATATCGGCCCGCTGATCGTGCCATTGACCACCAGATGGGTGACAGTAACCTCGCCGGTCACGCGCCCGTGCTCGCTCAGCACCAGAGTGCTTGGCTTGCCGTGCGTGGCGATGACATTGCCATTGATATGCCCGTCAATGCGCATTCCACCGCTGAAATTCATATTGCCTTCGATGGTCGTACCGGCGCCGATCAGGGAGTCGATGCGGTTTTGCGGCTTGCTGTGTTTTTTGCCAAACATGAATCCTCCTCAATACCAAATTTATTTTTACGACAAATTTTTTCCTGTTTTACGACAGGCTGACGCTTTGCCGAACTTTCGGCTCTTGTGCGCCTTGCTCGAATACTCGAACCTGTATGCTCTCCAGTTGGGTATCCGGCAGCAATTGGATGCTTTGTTCAACGCGCTGATAATACTTGAAATTGAGTTGGAATTGGATATTATCGGTTTCATTTTGCGGAAATAATTGAGTGGACTTCACCCCGTTCTTTATTACCGTAGCGATCAATTGATAGTTGCCGTTAAATTCCTTGACGCGTTGCCCGCTTTGCACCAACAACATGCGCAGGCGATATTCGCCAGGCATTTTGTCACGCTCCAGCCTCAGGCGATGCACGCCCAGTTCGCCTTCTTTGCCGTGCATCGCGGTAAGATTTTGAAAAAAGGCCAAATCTTCCTGGAGGCGAGCATTTTCATCCGACAGGTTTTTTATTTGCCCGGAAACTTCTTTGTTGCTGGACTGCTCGATTTGAATTTGGCGTTCATATTGCGCAACCCGATCACTCAACAGTTTATTTTCGATTGCCAGTCTGGAGGTCAGTGTGCGCAGTTTTTCCAATTCCTCCTGGGTTTGTCCGCGATGGAACCCCGCCAATTCCAGCCCGCTGCCGTAAGCCCACCACGCCAGCGCCAAGGCTGCCGCCACAAACGGCACCATCAGGCTCCAGCGCAAATACCATGGGATATGCAGCCGCACCGATAATTTCGGTGCGGAAATACCAAAGCTGCGTTTAACGCGTCTCCACATATCAGGGTAGCAAAGGTACGTTGTTGAGAGCCGTGGTTTCCGGTAGCCCGAACATGATATTCATGTTTTGCACCGCCTGTCCCGCCGCGCCCTTGACCAGGTTGTCGATCACCGACAGCACTACCACGGTATCCCCGCCCTGCGGCCTGTGTACCGCGATGCGGCAACAGTTCGCGCCGCGCACCGAACGGGTTTCCGGATGGCTGTCGGAAGGCATTAC
>JACREB010000115.1 GCA_016218475.1 Nitrosomonadales bacterium
CGGTTGCCGCACAGACCAAGCCGAATCGAGCCTCGCGCGAAGAAACGACGGCCCAAGAACCTTCCGCTGTTAACCATGCCACGGCAAGTTGCGCGTGATCTCATTTATGCTCAGCGAGAGCTTAACCGAGTGCCATGAGGGCTAGGGGGGATTTGAACTTTGCAGGTATGCAAAAATCCCCCTCAATCCCCCTTTTTCAAAGGGGGAGGTGGGTTGAATTTTTCAATGGATTATTTGGGTTAAAGCGTGCCGCGCAGCGGCACACAACAATCTGCCCTCTGATGAAACTACTAGCCATTCGACTAGGCGGGCAAACAACGCCCGCCAAGTCGCTGGTTATGCCATCTGTCCTCTGTCTTCTATTCTCTGTCTTCTGTCTTCTGTCCTCTGTCATCTGTAGCGCCAGCCAGCAGGAGGAACTGGACAATTTGCGCAAGCGCATCGCCGCGATGCAACTCGAAATGGACAAAACCAGCGAGTCGAAATCGGAAGCCGCCGACGCGTTGCGCGAATCGGAACGCGGGATCAGCGACAGCAACCGCAAACTTGCCGGGCTTGCCGGACAATTGCGGGCAGCCGATAAAAAACTCAGTGAACTGCAAACACAGGAACAACAACTGGGCAGTGATCTTGAGACACAGCAGATACAACTCGGCAAGCTGCTGTATCAGCAGTATCTGGGCGGCAAGCAGGAATACCTGAAACTACTGCTGAACAATCAGAATCCCAATCAGGCAAACCGCGATTTGCAGTATTACAAATACATTGCGCGCAACCGAGCAGCCTGGCTTGCCGCTTTACGCATCAATCTGGCCGCGCTGAACGCGGTCAGCGCGGCCACACGCAAACAACGGGCGGAACTGAAATCGTTGCGCGAGGAACAATCGGCACAGAAAAAAACGCTGGAGAAAGAGCAGCGCGCCCGGCAACAACTGCTGGGTAAAATTTCGCAACAACTGCGCCTTCAACGCCGCGAGATCAACCGGTTACAGCGCGACGAGAACCGCCTCGCACAACTGGTTGAGAGGCTGACAAAAATGCTCGCCCAGCCGAAAACCGACTCGCTGTTCCGCAATGACAACCTGCCGGACAACCGCTTTGACGGCAGCCCGTTCGATCAGCTCAAAGGCAAGCTGACGCTGCCGGTAAAGGGTGAAGTTACCAACAAGTTCGGCTCGCCGCGCCCCGATAGCACGGTGCTGTGGAAAGGCCTGTTTCTGAGAACTTCCGCCGGGCAGGCTGTCAAAGCGATTGCCTCGGGACAAGTGGTGTTTGCGGACTGGTTGCGCGGTTTCGGCAACCTGCTGATCATCGATCACGGGAAAGGGTACATGAGTTTGTATGGCAATAACGAAACGCTTTACAAGCAGGTTGGCGATGTGTTGCGCGGCGGCGATACTGTCGCGGCAGTCGGCAACAGCGGCGGAAATGAGAATTCCGGTTTATACTTCGAACTGCGCCACGAGAGCAAGCCGCTCGATCCGATGAAGTGGCTGGCGGCTAAGAGTCTGTAGGCTCTAAATAACATTGAGGGAATTATGCGTCTTCTGGAAAAAGCGGGTTTGGTCGGTTTAGGTTTGGTCGCAGGCGTCTCAGTCAGCCTGCATTTCGCTGCGGTTGCAGACAAGGAAACGCTCGCCACGCCTTTGCCCGTCGAGGAATTGCGCGCATTTTCCGAGGTGTTTGGCCGCATCAAGAGCGACTACGTCGAACCCGTCACCGACAAAAAACTGATTACCGAAGCCATCAACGGCATGTTGAACGGCCTCGATCCCCACTCGGCCTATCTTGACGCGGAGTCGTTCAAGGAACTGCAAGTCGGCACGCAGGGTGAATTCGGCGGCCTTGGCATTGAAGTCGGTATGGAAGACGGGTTGGTAAAAGTAATTTCCCCTATCGAAGATACGCCTGCCTATCTCGCGGGTATCAAGAGCGGCGATCTGGTTATCAAACTGGATGACACCCTGGTAAAGGGTTTGACGTTGAACGATGCGGTAAAACGTATGCGCGGCAAACCCGGCAGCAAGATTGTGCTGACCGTTATCCGCAAGGATGAGCCAAAACCGCTCACTTTTACACTGGTGCGCGCCATTATCAAGGTACAAAGCGTCAAACCCAAACTGGTTGAGCCGGGCTATGCATTCGTGCGCATCACCCAATTCCAGGAGCATACCGGCGAAAATCTCGCCACCGCGCTGGAAAACCTTATCAAGCAAAACCAGGAGCCGCTAAAAGGATTGATACTCGATTTGCGCAATGATCCCGGCGGGCTTCTGGCGGGCGCAGTCGCGGTTTCTGCGGCTTTTTTGGCCAAGGACGCATTGGTGGTTTATACCGAGGGGCGCACCGAAGATGCAAAAATGCGCCTGCTTGCCAGCCCGGATAATTATATGCGCGGCCATGGCAAAGGCGATTACCTGAAAAACCTGCCGGATTCCATCAAGAGCGTGCCGCTGGTTGTGCTGGTGAACGGCGGCTCGGCATCCGCATCCGAAATTGTCGCCGGCGCCCTGCAGGATCATAAGCGCGCGGTCATCATGGGCACGCAAACTTTCGGCAAAGGTTCGGTACAAACCGTTTTGCCATTGGGCAACAACACCGCGATCAAACTCACCACGGCGCGTTACTATACGCCCGGCGGGCGCTCCATACAGGCCAAAGGCATCGTACCCGACATTTTGGTCGAGGATCCTGCCACCGCAGGACAAGACAGCTCGTTCCGCCTGCGCGAAGCCGACCTGAACAAGCACCTGACCAATGACAAGCCACAAAATGAAAAACCGGATACCGGCGGTAAAACCGTACCCCCGCCTCCCAACACCAAAGGGGATGCCGCAAAATCGGCACCCACCGAATTTGGGGCAAAGAACGACTATCAGCTTAATCAGGCATTAAACCTTCTCAAAGGAATGCAAATACTGCACGGGAAATAAATTTACGCCGCGCAAAATTGGCAAAACCGATTTTGCGCCTCCTGAAATTACGCAAATCAAAAATATCAAATTGCCGAAATAACAAAACCATCGCAAAGATGGTTTTGTTGTTTATAGCCAAAAAAATTAAGCCGCTGGCCATGTCATCTACCCTCCGAATGCGGCAGCGTTCGCGCCACTACCCACGCGCTAATCTTGCTTGCTCCACGCTTTTGTGCTGCTTCGGCGAGCGCGTTCAGGCTGGCTCCGGTAGTCAGCACGTCATCTACAAGGGCGACATGCATGCCGGTTAAATCCATATCGCATCGAAACGCATTATGCACATTTTTTTTGCGCTCCTTCCATGGCAAGGCCGATTGAGGCGAAGTGTCGCGCACGCGCTGGCAAGCATCGGGCAGCAGTTCGATGTCCAGTTCGCGTGCGGCTTTGGCGGCAAGCAGCAGCGATTGATTGAAACCTCGTTCGCGCAGTTTTACAGGATGCAATGGCATGGGAATAATGCAATCCGGCAAATCGCTTTTATCGATTCCAAGCACCAGTTTCTCGGAAAACGCATTTGCCAGCGCGAGCTGTTCGCCATATTTCATCGCCTGGATCAACTTGTCGAGCGGAAAGGCATAGCCGAATACTGCGGTAGTGCGATTAAATAATGGTGGGTATTTGATGCATTGTCCGCATATTTCTCCGGACGGAGTCGGCAATGCGCAGCTTGGGCAATGCGCTGCGTCGAGATAGGGCATGGCTCCGTCGCAACCCGCACACCATAGCCCGTCATGGCTCATGTTGCCACAGAGCACACAGGGTTGCGCGGGTAAAAACTGCTCAATTCCTGTGCGGATGTTCAGAATAACATTGCGTAAAATTGACAAATCATAACCCTTTCAAGGATGATGCGCCGTTTTCGTTCAACCAGAAAACCATAGCCGTCCGCAGGTTACACAGATTAGCGCAGATTAAACAACATGCTTAAGGGCGCATCTGCGCTCGCCAATCAGGTGAGCAAGGATTTTTGGGCATCTCGTTGATAATCTCGTAATCTGCGGATGGAAACGCTTTTTCCAAGCTCAACCCGAATCATACCCAGTTAAGTCGCCATGAATACCCAAACCATAGAATTTGCCCGCCCAATTAACCAAGTTACCACAACGCAACGCTGGAATGTGCCGGACGTGGAAGCCTTGTTCAAGCTGCCGTTCGCCGATCTGCTGTACCGCGCACAACAGACACACCGCGCGCATTTTGACCCGAATGCGGTGCAGCTTTCCACACTGCTGTCCATCAAGACTGGGGGCTGCACCGAGGATTGCGGTTATTGCCCGCAATCTGCGTTTCATTCTGCCGGTGTGGAAAATCGGGAAATGCTGGCTGTGAGCGCAGTGGTGAAAGCCGCGTGCGCCGCACAGCAAAAGGGTGCGGGGCGTTTCTGCATGGGCGCGGCATGGCGCGAACCGACCGATGAAGACATGGAAAGCGTGGTGAAGATGGTCAAGGCGGTGCGCGAACTGGGCATGGAAACCTGCGCCACGCTGGGCATGTTGAACGACGAACAGACCGAACAACTGCGCGCCGCTGGGCTGGATTATTACAACCACAACCTGGATACTGCGCCGGAATTTTACGGCAACATTATCAGTACGCGCGACTATCAGGATCGGCTGGATACGCTGGAGCGGGTGCGCAAGGCGGGAATGAGCATATGCAGCGGCGGCATCGTCGGCATGGGTGAGAGCCTCACGCAGCGCGCCGGGCTGATCGCACAACTGGCCAACATGAACCCGTACCCTGAAAGCGTGCCGATCAACAATCTGGTCAGGGTAGAAGGCACGCCGCTGGCGCAAACCGCAGAACTCGACCCGCTGGATTTCGTGCGCACCATCGCCGTGGCGCGCATCACCATGCCGACGGCGCACGTACGGCTCTCCGCCGGGCGGCAACAAATGTCCGATGCGGTGCAGGCATTATGTTTTCTCGCCGGCGCCAATTCGATTTTTTACGGCGAACAATTGCTGACTACCGGCAATCCCGATGTTGGAGCGGATCGAGCCTTGCTCGATAAATTGGGTATGTATCCGTCAACCGGTAAGCCCGAATAGTTCACGGGAAACCGGAATTTTGTTAACCGCGAAACCCACCCCCATCCCACCCTTCCCCCTGAAGGGGAAGGAGCGAACGTATCTCCGCAGCAAGACTGCGGGGAATCGCAAGTTTAATATCGGAGCGGCCGCTAGACTTTCACGTCAACATGTTCCGTTATATCGTCCGCTCTCTGGTTGTGCCGCCGCCGCTCCATCCCCGAGCGCAGCTCGACCAAGATAGAGAGGTGTTCAATACGGCGGCAATAAATCCGGCGTTCGCCGTGAACATGCGGATCGTGGCGTTTTTCCTCTTTCCCAACGGTCACGGCGGGCGTCTCGTGCCGTGCATGCGGTTGCACAACCAGCGGTGGCAGAGTGCGCGCCTGCACAGGTTTGGCGCGTTTGATCCCGGCCAGGGCTTTTACTTCCAGCCCGGCTCCCGCACCGGTCACTGGCGGAGGAAGGCTTAGCACGTATTTCATGGCTTCAGGGAGCCTCTAAGGGAGTGAGAAATTACAAAAGTACCATTTCAGGATGGATTGTAATATCCCACCAATGCAAAACAGTGGAGCGTTGCAGTCGCCGTTCAAGTTCTGTTTTTTCGTTGCCACAAACCTTTACACCTTTCTCGTATGGC
>JACREB010000118.1 GCA_016218475.1 Nitrosomonadales bacterium
CTGTGTCACAAAGCGATCAAGGGATGCAGTGCAAGGCAAAATCGGGCGAAAAAGCGGAGTTTACATGTAGTAAATGAGCATTTTGAGCCTGATTTTAACGCCGCAATGCGCCCTTCAGCGCTTTGTGACACAGTAAGATTACGACTCCGGCAGCATCATGAATTTTGCCAAGGCCATCAATAAATGAATCCCGACTTGAACAAACTTCAGCCTTATCCGTTCCAGAAACTCGCCGCGCTGTTTCGCGAAGTGGAGCCAAACAAGGACTATCGCCCGATCAGCCTGTCCATCGGCGAACCGAAGCACGCCACGCCGCGATTCATCAAGGACGCATTGACCGCCAACCTCGACGGGCTGGCGAATTATCCCACAACCGCAGGCAGCGACGCGCTGCGCAATGCCATCGCGGACTGGCTGGCGACACGCTATGCCATTACGCTGCCGGATGCGAAGATTCAGGTGTTGCCGGTGAACGGCAGCCGCGAGGCGTTGTTCGCCTTCGCGCAAACGGTGATCGACCGCAGTAGAAATGACCCGGTGGTGGTCTGCCCCAACCCGTTTTACCAGATATACGAAGGCGCGGCGTTGCTGGCCGGAGCCACGCCCCACTTCCTCAATACGCTACCGGAAGACAACTACGCGCTGAATTTCGCGCAACTGCCGGAACAAGTCTGGCAACGCACGCAACTGGTCTACGTCTGTTCGCCGGGTAACCCGACCGGGCATGTGATGCCGCTGGAAGAATGGCAAACGCTATTCGAGATGTCCGACCGCCACGGCTTTGTGATCGCCTCGGACGAGTGCTATTCGGAGATTTACTTCGGCGAAGAAAAACCGCTCGGCGCGCTGCAAGCCGCACAGCAACTGGGGCGCAGCGACTACCGCAACCTCGTGGTGTTCTCCAGCCTGTCGAAGCGTTCCAACGTGCCGGGAATGCGCTCCGGTTTTGTCGCGGGCGATGCCGGGGTGATCGCAAAATTCGCGCTGTACCGCACCTATCACGGCTCGGCGATGAACCCGGCGATCCAGGCCGCCAGCATCGCCGCATGGAACGATGAGGCGCATGTCGCCGAAAATCGCCGCCTGTACGCGGAGAAATTCGCCAGGGTGCTGGAGATACTCAAGCCGGTGCTGCCGGTCACGCTGCCGGATGCCGGTTTTTATCTGTGGGTACGCACGCCGCTTGCCGATACCGCCTTCGCGCAAGCCTTGTATCGCGACTATAATGTGGCCGTATTGCCGGGCAGCTATCTGGCGCGCACCGCGCAGGGCATGAACCCCGGAGAGAACTTCGTGCGCCTGGCGCTGGTCGCAAATACGGAAGAGACTGCGGAAGGGGCACAGAGAATCAAGAAGCTGGTAGCGGGTGGCTTGTAGCGAGTAGCCAACCCGGTTTCGCTACAAGCTACGAGCTACCAGCCACAAGCTATTTATTCAACAGGAACCCATCATGGATCAATTGCAGCAAATTATCGAACAAGGGTTTGAACGCCGTGCCGACATCAACCCGCACAATGCCGATGCGCAACTCAAGGAAGCGGTCGATGCCGTCATCACCCATCTCGATCAGGGCAAGCTGCGCGTCGCGGAAAAGATCGACGGGCAGTGGGTGACGCACCAATGGCTGAAGAAGGCCGTATTGCTGTCGTTTCGCATGGAAGACAATTCTTTCGTCAAGGGCGGCTTCACCAACTACTACGACAAAGTGCCGTCCAAATTCGCCGACTACAACAGCCGCGATTTCCGCGAAGGCGGCTTCCGCGTAGTGCCTCCGGCTGCGGCTCGCAAGGGCGCGTTCATCGCCAAAAACGTGGTGCTGATGCCCTCCTACGTGAACATCGGCGCGTATATCGACGAAGGCACGATGGTGGATACCTGGGCGACGGTCGGTTCATGCGCACAGATCGGCAAGAGCGTTCATTTGAGCGGCGGTGTGGGAATCGGCGGCGTACTGGAACCGGTGCAGGCCAACCCGACCATCATCGGCGACAACTGCTTCATCGGTGCGCGCTCGGAAATCGTGGAAGGCGTGATCGTTGAAGACAATAGCGTGATCTCGATGGGCGTATTCATCGGACAGAGTACAAAGATTTACGACCGCGAAACCGGCGAGGTGATCTATGGCCGCGTGCCGACCGGATCGGTGGTAGTCAGCGGAAGCCTGCCTTCGGGTGATGGCAACTACAGCCTGTACTGCGCGGTGATCGTGAAAAAAGTGGATGCAAAGACGCTGTCAAAAGTAGGTATCAACGAGTTGTTGAGGGGAATTTAAGCTTGTAGCTCGTAGCCTGTAGCTGGTAGCAAAGTAATCGGCCTGCGGACAGGCTACAAGCTACTAGCCACCAGCTACCCGCTCAAAAGGAGATAAACATGATCGCTACACCACTGCTGCAACTCGCCGCCGACAAAAATGCTTCCGACTTGTTTTTCTCGGTCGGCGCACCGGTCAATATCAAGATCGACGGCGTCGCCATGCCGGTCAACGCGCAGATTCTGGATGCCGCCGTCATCAAGCGCATTGCCTATGAATTGATGTCCCCGAAACAGATCGCCGAATTCGAAGCGAAAATGGAAATGAACTTCTCGTTCCGCGCCGATGGTGTCGGCAACTTCCGCGTCAACATTTTCCGCCAGCGCAACGATGTCGCCGTCGTGATCCGCCACGTCAAGGGCAAGATCGACAATGTGGAAAACCTGAACCTGCCCGTCTCGCTAAAAGACCTGATCATGGAAAAGCGCGGCCTGGTGCTGGTGGTCGGCGCGACCGGCTCCGGAAAATCCACCACGCTTGCCGCGATGATCGAGCACCGCAAAAACACAAAGAGCGGGCACATCCTGACCATCGAAGACCCGATTGAATATATTTTCGGGCACGGCAAATCCATCGTGAACCAGCGCGAAATCGGCACCGATACACTCACGTACGAGAATGCGCTGTCCAGCGGGATGCGCGAGGCGCCGGATGTGCTGATGATCGGCGAAGTGCGCGACCGCGACACGCTCAAGCATGCGCTGATTTTCGCGCAGACCGGGCACTTGTGCCTGACCACGCTGCACGCCAACAACAGCTACCACGCGCTGAACCGCATCGTTAATTTCTTCCCCTACGACTCGCGGCAAAGCGTGTTGTCCGACCTGTCGATGTGCCTGCGCGCGGTGATTTCACAGCGCCTTGTGCGCAACGTGCAGGGCAAGCAGGTACCCGCCGTGGAAGTCCTGCTGAACACTTCGCTGATCGCAGACCAGATCAAAAACGATGAAATTGAAAAAATCCGTGATGCCATCGAAAAGAGCGTTTCCGCCGGCTCGCAAACCTTCGAGCAGGCGCTGTACAAGTTGTTCAAAACCGGGCAAATCACCAAGGAAGAAGCCATGCGCAACGCCGATTCGGCGAGCAACCTTTCCACCTTGATCGACTTCTCCGAGCGCACCAACACCAGCTTTAAAATCCCCGCATACGGCACCCAGAAAGATGCGCCAAAAAACCCGCCCTCACAATCGGATTTCACCGGCATCAAGCTTAATCTGGATGAATCAAAATGAAACCGGTAAACGCCATCCATGTCTGAAACGCTGAATCTAGCCCAACAACTCATCTCGCGCCGTTCCCTCACGCCGATCGATGACGGCTGCCTCGACATCATCGGCACTCGCCTCGCACCGCTCGGTTTCAGCCTGGAAAAAATTCGTTGCGGCGAGGTGGATAATTTATGGGCGCGGCGCGGCGACACCGGGCCGCTGGTGTGCTTCGCCGGACATACCGACGTGGTGCCGACCGGCCCGCTGGAAAAATGGGACAGCGACCCGTTCGCTCCCGCCGTGCGCGACGGCATGCTGTACGGGCGCGGCGCGGCGGACATGAAAGGCTCGCTGGCGGCGTTCGTCACCGCGATTGAAAAATTTGTCGCCGGACATCCGCAGCATCGCGGCTCCATCGCCCTGCTGCTCACCTCGGATGAAGAAGGCGCGGCGGTGGATGGCACGGTGCGCGTGGTGGATGCATTGCGCGAGCGCAATGAACTGATCGATTACTGCATCGTCGGCGAGCCGACCTCGGAAACCAAGACCGGCGATACCATCAAGAACGGGCGGCGCGGTTCGCTGTCCGGCACACTTACCGTCAAGGGCATACAGGGCCACATCGCCTATCCGCATCTGGTCAAGAATCCCATCCACCTCGCTGCTCCTGCGATCGCCGAGCTTGCGACCACGGTATGGGACAACGGCAACGAATATTTTCCGCCGACTTCCTGGCAGGTTTCCAATATCCACGGCGGCACCGGCGCGGCCAACGTGGTACCCGGTACGGTGGAAATCATGTTCAACTTCCGCTTTTCCACCGCCAGCACGGTGGATGGCCTGAAAAGCAAAGCCCATGCGATCCTTGACCGGCACGCCCTGGAATACGATTTACGCTGGGAGCTGTCCGGCGAACCCTACCTTACTCCGCACGGCAATCTGGTAGATATAGTCAGCGCCGCGATACGCGAAGTGACCGGGGTGTCCACCGAACTCTCTACAGGCGGCGGCACTTCCGACGGGCGCTTCATCTCCGGCATCTGCCCGCAGGTGATCGAGCTCGGCCCGCTCAATGCCACCATCCACAAGATCAACGAGTGCGTGGCGGTAGCGGATCTCGACGCACTATCGGAGATTTACTGCCTCACTCTGCGCAAGCTGCTAACGGGCATGGCGAGCAATCACCTCTAATAATGAAACCCGCCTTGCCCGTTTCCCTCACCTCAATCCTGGGTGAAACAACTAGTATAACAACACATAAATAACGAAACATGCATTATACTGTCGTACGCCCACCCCATGACGAGGAGCCAGCCATGCGACAGACCGAACTGCATCTTACCGACGAGGATCGAGAATTGATCGAATCA
>JACREB010000114.1 GCA_016218475.1 Nitrosomonadales bacterium
CTGTGTCACAAAGCGATCAAGGGATGCAGTGCAAGGCAAAATCGGGCGAAAAAGCGGAGTTTACATGGAGTAAATGAGCATTTTGAGCCTGATTTTAACGCCGCAATGCGCCCTTCAGCGCTTTGTGACACAGTAAGATTACGCGCTTCTTCTTTTATCTTGCCATTATTGCACGCTAACAGCAAACACTCTACCCTTGGCTTGCTTACTGTTCGACCATCCGCCGTATAACAGAATTAAATGGCTCGATCCACTCCGGCGCAAACTGGTTGTTGCAGGCATTCACTTCGGCGATGGCGCGCAGTATGGAACGATTATGTCCGCGGGTGCTGTGTTTGAGCATGACGGCCTCGAAGGCATCCACTATGGCAAGAATTTTGGCTCCGGGGCAAATCTCGGTCCCTTTCAGTTTATCGGGATAGCCGGCGCCGTCCAGCATTTCGTGGTGATGCCGCACCATTTCCGCCGCCGCTTTCCAGCCGCTCATCCGATCCAGCAGCCCGGCGCCCAAACCCGGATGCGATCTGAGAATGTTCCGTTTTTCTTCGCTCAAATTTCCTGCATTGAGCCACACCTCTTCCGGCAGAAACATCATCCCCACATCGTGCATATAGACCGCCGCCTCCAGTTGCGCGGCATCCACCGGAGAGCCCGCAACCCGGTTAGTGTCCAGCGCCAGTTGACATATGCGCCCGGTGCGCCCCTTGAATAATGGCGAACGTGTCTCGAACTGCATGGCAAGCGATTGAAAAAACCGGAGATCGGGAGCCATACTGCTTTTTGGCGCATCCAGCACATCTGGTACATTTGGCACACCTGGTAAATCTGGCACATCTTGAACAGGCTGCTTACCGATTGATTCACGCAGGGTGGATTGAGGCTGAAACCCTGTGACGGATTTAATCAACTGCGATGCGGCGGGATCAAGATCAGCCTGGGCTGCGTGGCTCATTTTCTCCAACCCCTCCACCAGGGGCGCCAGTTTCAGGTGCTCCACAGTTTTTCCCGCCACCAGTGCTTCGATTGCAAGCTCCAGCCGGTCTACCGCAAGCAATATCACCTCGCCCAGCAATGGCGTATAACGCACCTCCCCCGAGCGCAAGCGCGTCAGAAGCGATTCTATCGGGTGCGCGATCAGGCCGGCCACTTCCACCCTGCATAATGCGGCATCGCCTTTGATGTTATGCAGCGCGCGAAAAATATCCGCAACCACCACACGGTTATTGGGTTCCCTGCTCAATTTGGACATATCCCGCTCGATGCCGGGAGCGTGATCCGCCAAAGAATCCGCAAACTCGCCCAACGCTTCGCGGTCGTAAATTCTCGGATGGGTCAATGCCTGGATGTTTGCCATGTTGTTGCTCCTTTTCTTCGATAAATGCTACAAGCGGTCATTTGGCCCGTTTTTTGCCATAGTCACCATAACCTTCATTCATGGCGTCGATAGCTTCTTTCAGCGACATGGCAGTGGCTTTGGGGTCTTTGTTGTCAACCATCAGGTCACCGTTGTCGGATGAGGGGAGAACAGTATCTTTTGATTGCTTCGCCGTCGGCTCAACGGGCTGTTGTGATTCGGTATCCCCCTGTTGCTGCCCTTTTTTAAGCGCCTCGATTTGTGCCTGCAATTCCTCATTTTTCTTTTTGAGCGCTTCGATTTTGGCATGAGCTGCTTCGGTCTGCGGCACTGGCTTGGCAGCGTGGGTAGCGTCAACCTGAGCCGGTGTGTCCGCATTCGGTGTCGACAGGAATATTTTCCAGACGGCAAAGCCGATCCCGGATAGCAATATAAGGCCGATGGCGCCGCCAATTGTCAGGCGTCTCTTTAAGCTGGGCGGGACGGGGGGCGTCGCATCCCCGGATTCGGGTTCCAAATGCCCGGTGGCATCCGCAGCCTGATTTTCTTCCGCATTAAATGCGGGAGGTTTTTTGAAGTGCCGGATCAAGGCGGCGAGCCGCGTTGTTATTTTTGCAACCAGGCCGGGTTTCGCCGGAGTTCCAGAATCAGCCGATTCCGGGTCCGGCGATTTGTGTTCGTCGGCAGGGCTTTCCTGCGGGGATTCCGCATCTCCCCCGGAGCCGGCCTTTTTTTTCCAGAACATCAGGTTCATGAAACTTTCCCCATACTTGCATTACTGGCAAATTAAACTGTGTTAATTTGTGCTCCGCGTGGTCTTGGCATGGCGATAGGCGCAGGGCGCAATCCGTTTTCGGAGTTCAGAAGCTTTCCGAATAATGTTTGATTATATGATTTAATTAACAGGTTGTTGAAATTCGATTTGTGGAGGGTGCATTCGAAAGTGGTGGTCAACCCCATTCACCGTTCGCCCCGAGGTAAATTTGTTCTCAAAAAATAGCGTGGGGTGGGCAGACAGGTTTATCGTCTGATGTAACCACTAGCCATTCGACCAGGCTGTCAAAAGACGACAGCCAAGTCGCTGGTTATGCCCACGCGGTTTGATATCCGCGTGGGCACAAGGGCGCGCCCACCCTACCATCATTGATTTTTATCATAAATGCACCCAAATGGAATTGCCTTCGAGCACAGCCAAGGCGATACCGCTATAATGCCGCATCCGGAAATTCGAGCCGCAGCGCGTAGAAAAATGCAACCCAACTACCATCCAGCATCCGTCGAGCAGCAAGCGCAACAGCATTGGGATAACCGCCAGGCGTTCCGCGCCGACGAGGCTTCCGGCAAGCCGAAATACTATTGCCTGTCGATGTTCCCTTACCCATCCGGCAAGCTGCACATGGGGCATGTGCGCAACTACACCATCGGCGATGTGCTGTCGCGCTACCACCGCATGAAGGGCTACAACGTGATGCAGCCGATGGGCTGGGATGCGTTCGGCCTGCCCGCCGAAAATGCCGCGCTGGACAACAACGTGCCGCCCGCCGCGTGGACTTATTCCAATATCGATTACATGCGCAAGCAGTTGAAGAGCCTCGGGCTGGGCATCGACTGGTCGCGCGAGGTGACTACCTGCACCCCCGCGTATTACCGCTGGGAGCAGTGGCTGTTCACGCGCCTGTTCAAGAAAGGCATCATCTACAAAAAGACCGCTTCGGTGAACTGGGATCCGGTGGATCATACCGTGCTCGCCAACGAGCAGGTCATCGACGGGTGCGGCTGGCGTTCCGGCGCGCCGGTGGAAAAGCGCGACATCCCGATGTATTTTTTCCGTATCACGCAATACGCCGAGGAGTTGCTGCAAGGACTCGACACGCTGGACGGCTGGCCGGAGCAGGTCAAGACCATGCAGGCCAACTGGATCGGCAAGAGCCACGGTTGCGAGGTGCATTTTCCCTATGACACACCGGGCACGGGTATGGACGGTGTGCTGAAGGTCTATACCACCCGCCCCGATACGCTGATGGGCGCGACTTATGTGGCGGTGGCGGCGGAGCACCCGCTGGCAACGCACGCGGCACAGGGCAACCCGCTGCTCGCCGCCTTCATCGAGGAATGCAAGCGCGGCGGCACGGCCGAGGCCGAAGTGGCGACCATGGAAAAGAAGGGCATGGATACCGGCCTGTTCGTCACGCACCCGCTCAGCGGCGAAAAGCTGCCGGTGTGTGTCGCCAACTATGTGCTGATGGGCTACGGCGAGGGTGCGGTGATGGCGGTTCCGGCGCATGACGAGCGTGATTTCGAGTTCGCCGAAAAACATGGTTTGACCGTCAAGCATGTGATCGCGAGCGCAGAATTATTGGCCAAATGGGACAAGCTGACGGCGCTGCTCGAAGACAAGGGATTCGAGCTGCATCTTGAGGATATCGACCGGCTGGGGATGTTTGTCTATCTGAGCGGTGCGCTGGAACGCGTGGAAAAGCCGTCGGATGCGCTTGTCGAGGCAATGGATGAGTTCGCCGAGCAACTGCAAATCGAATCGCCGAACACGGAATACGGGACGCTGGCCTGCTCCGGGAAATATAACGGCATGGGGTTTCAGGAGGCGTTTGACGCCATTGCAGCCGACCTGCAAGCCAAGGGGCTCGGCCAGAAACGCACCCAGTTCCGCCTGCGCGACTGGGGTATCTCGCGGCAACGCTACTGGGGTTGCCCGATCCCGATCATCCACTGCGCGGGCTGCGGCGACGTGCCGGTGCCGGACGAGCAATTGCCCGTGGTGTTGCCCGAGCAGGTCACCATCACCGGCGCGGGTTCGCCGCTGGCGAAGATGCCGGAATTTTACGAGTGCGCCTGCCCGAAATGCGGCGGCAAGGCGAAGCGCGAGACCGATACGATGGACACTTTCGTCGAGTCGTCCTGGTATTACGCGCGCTATGCCAGCCCGGATTGCGCCACCGGCATGGTGGACGAGCGCGCCAGACACTGGCTGCCGGTGGATCAATACATTGGCGGCATCGAACACGCCATCCTGCATCTGCTGTATGCGCGCTTCTTCCACAAGCTGATGCGCGACGAGGGGGTGTTTGGTGATGCTGCTCTCCCCCACCCTAACCCTCCCCCGGAGGGAGAGGGGACGAACGATGCGCTACGCGCAGTTCAGAACTTTGATGAGCCGTTCAAAAATTTATTGACGCAGGGCATGGTGGTCGCGCCGACATTTTACCGCGAGGATGCTGCGGGCAAAAAGCAATGGATCAATCCGGCCGAGGTGGACGTGGAAACCGATGCGAAGGGAAGACCGTTAGGCGCAAAGCTGAAATCAGACGGCCGACCGGTGCAGATCGGCAGCACGGAAAAAATGGCCAAGTCGAAGAACAACGGCGTCGATCCGCAGGCCATCATAGACGAATACGGCGCCGACACCGCGCGCCTGTTCATGATGTTTGCCGCGCCGCCGGAGCAATCGCTGGAATGGTCGGATGCCGGTGTGGAAGGGGCGTTCCGCTTCCTCAAGCGGGTGTGGAAGGCCGCGCATGACCATGTCGAGCAGGGTGTCGTAGCGGCTTACCAGAGCGGCGAATTAAGCGCGGCGGCGAAAGCGCTACGCCTGCAACTGCACCAGACCATCGCCAAGGTGGACGACGACATGGGGCGGCGCAAGACCTTCAACACCGCCATCGCGGCGAATATGGAACTGCTCAACGCACTGGTCAAGTTCGGTGAGCAGACGCCAGTCGCACGCAGCGTGGCGCAAGAGGTGCTGGAAGCCATCGCGCTGATGCTGAATCCGATCGTGCCTCATCTTAGCCACACATTATGGGCTGCATTGCGCCCCGGCAGCGATGCGCTGGATCAGCCTTTCCCCAAGGCAGACCCAAGTGCCTTGGTACAGGACGAGATTGAAATCGTGATCCAGGTGAACGGCAAGCTGCGCGGCAACCTGACGGTGGCCAAGACCGCCGACAAAGCAACGCTGGAACAGTTGGCGCTTGCCCATCCTGCCGTGGAAAAGCAACTGGCTGGCGCAACACCGAAGAAGACCGTGATCGTGCCGGGTCGCTTGATTAACATTGTTGCCTAACCGGAACCGTTTGCTGTAAACGGGATTTGCTGACTATCGGGGAATATAGCCATGCGTATATTACTGCTGTTGACCGCCCTGCTGCTAACTACGCTCCTGCTGACTGCCTGCGGCTTTCACCTGCGCGGGCATTCGGGGGCAGAGATGCAGTTCCGGGCGTTGTATCTGGATGCGTCCAATCCCGGCTCGCCGTTCATCGCCGATTTGCGCCGCAGCCTGGAAGCCAACAAGGTGAAACTGACGAATACTGCCGAGCAGGCCGATGTGGTGCTTAATATAGTCAGCGAGATTCCCGAAAAGCAAATCCTCACGCTGGGCGGCAGCGGGCGCGTAAATGAATTCCAGTTGCGCTACCGCGTGTCCTTTCGCGCATATGATCTCAAGGGGCAGGTGTGGATACCTGCAGAGGAAATGGTTCTGCATCGAGATTACTACTATGATGATACCAAGGTTCTCGCCAAGGAGGCGGAGGAAACCTTGCTCTACCAGAGCATGCGCTCCGATATGGTGCAGCAGATCGTGCGCCGTTTGAGCCGCGCCAAACCTCAACTACAACAATAGGCTCCAGATAAATCATGCCGATCATCAGCGAAGAACTGCCGCGCCATCTCGCTTCCGGACTGAAGCCGCTGTATGTGGTTCATGGCGACGCACTGCTGCTGGCCGTCGAGGCGGCAGACAGTATCCGCACGGCGGCGCGCGCGGCGGGCTACAGCGAGCGCGAGACCTTTATCGCCGAGCAGCATTTCAAGTGGGGTGAACTGCGCAACAGCGCGCAAAGCCTTTCCCTGTTTGCCGAGCGCAAAATCATCGATCTGCGCATCCCGTCCGGCAAGCCCGGAGTGGAAGGGGGACAGGCATTGCAGGACTATGTCGCCAACCTGAGTCCGGACATACTGACGCTGATCTCGCTGCCCAAAATGGATTGGGCCGCGCAGAAAAGCCAGTGGTTCGGCGCGCTGGAGCGGCACGGCGTGATGGTTTCCGCCGACGATATACCGCGCAGTGCGCTGCCGAAATGGATTGCCGGTCGCATGAAGCGGCAGGAGCAGGCTGTCGATGTGCCTACGCTGGAATTTCTCGCCGACCGTTGCGAAGGCAACCTGTTCGCGGCATTCCAGGAAATTCAGAAACTCGCGCTGCTGTTTCCCGCCGGGCAATTGTCTTTCGAACAGGTCAAAGACGCGGTGATGGATGTGGCGCGCTACGATATTTTCAAACTTTCGGAAGCCATGCTGAACGGCGACGCGACACGCTTCGCGCGTATCCTCGACGGGCTGCGCGCCGAAGGCACTGCCACCACCCTGGCGCTATGGGCGGTAAGCGAAGATATCCGCACGCTCGGCAAGCTGCTGCAAGCGGTACAGCGCGGCGGCAACATGAGCGATGCCATTCGCGACATGCGGGTGCGCAAGGACAGGCAGGGGATGATCGAGAATGCGGCGCGCCGCCTGAAATTTCCGTTTATCGAGCGCGCCCTGCAGCAGGCCGCGCGGCTGGACAAGACCATCAAGGGCCTGCGCCAGGGCGATGTGTGGGATGAGTTGCTTCAACTGGGATTGCGCTTCGCCAAATGAATACGTTCAACACAAATAATGTATTAGTACAAAACCGCGTCATTCCCGCGCAGGCGGGAATCCAGATGATTAAAAATATTCCGCAAAGCGGAACGACATCGCGGTTTTGTCCGCTTCGCGGGGGCTTTAATTCTTGCTGGATTCCCGCCTGATGAAACAACTAGCCATTCGACTAAGCTGGCAAACTACGCCAGCCAAGTCGCTGGTTATGCGCGGGAATGACGGGCTAATGGATTATCTGGATTCATGCCATGAGTGATATTTTGCTAGTCATCACCAACCTCCCGGATGCGCAGTCAGCCGGACATCTGGCGCAGCAGTTAATTGAAGCACGGGTTGCCGCTTGCGTGAACCGGCTCGCGCCCTGCACCTCGACCTACCGCTGGCAGGGCAATATCGAAACCGCAACCGAGGTGCCGCTACTGATCAAGACCACAGTTGCAGCCTATCCGCGCCTCGAACAATTGATCCGCGCGGCGCATCCTTACGAACTTCCCGAAATTATTGCTGTCCCTGTAACTGCGGGCTTGCCCGCCTATCTGGACTGGGTACTCCAGGAAACCAACGGGCATGGCAAAGAAGCCGTCCCTGAAAATGAAACTTGCCATGCCCGTTTCCCCCACCCCAACCCTCTGGGTGAAACAACTAGCCATTCGACTAGGCTGCAAACAACCGCAGCCAAGTCGCTGGTTACCCCGGAGGGAGAGGGGGCGAACGAATCGCTACGCGAATTTCGCGTTAACGCTCCCAAGGAATAACTGATGCGTTTTGTGCTGCTTCTATTACTTTGTTTGATAACTTCGGTTTCAAATGCGGATGGCCTGCTGGATCGCCTGCCCGGCTTGGGCGGCAGCAAGCAGCCCAGGTTTCTGCAGCCGGATCAGGCCTTCAGCCTGCAAGTTACGGTGCGCGACGCGCATACCCTGCAAGCCAGTTTCAATGTGACTCCCGGTTACTATTTATACCGCGACAAAATCAAATTCGAGGTCAAGGACGGCACGGTCAATATCCGGGCGGTCAATTTGCCGAGAGGCGAAATGAAGCAGGATCCCTATTTTGGCCAAACCGAAGTGTTTCATCGCTCGATTCAGGCGGAAATTCTTCTGAATCGTCCGAGCGATGCCGCCGTCGGCAGCACGCTGGATGCGGTCTATATGGGCTGCAGCGAGGATGGGCTATGCTACCCGCCCATCAAAAAAGCGATACGGCTTGATCTGCCGGATGTCAAAACCGGCCAGCGCGCGCCGTCCGTTCCGGCGATGACCGAAGCGCCGCCCCCGTCGGCTATCGTACCGCTGCCGCCCGCACCCGGTTCGGCAAGCCCGCCGGACACTGAAAACACCCGGATCGCGCAGATCTTCAAGGGCGGCAGTTTCTGGCTGATCGTTTCATTCTTCTTCGGCGCGGGGCTGCTGCTCGCGTTGACTCCCTGCGTGTTCCCGATGATCCCGATCCTGTCCGGCATCATCGTCGGGCGCGGCCACAAGATTACGCACATGCACGCCTTCATCCTGTCGCTGGCTTATGTGATGGGCATGGCGATCACCTATGCGGCCGCCGGCGTGGTGGCGGGATTTTCCGGCAGCCTGATTTCCAACGCGCTGCAAACGCCCTGGGTGCTGGGCAGTTTCTCCGCGCTGTTCGTGCTGTTGTCGCTGTCCATGTTCGGTTTCTACGAGTTTCAGATGCCGACTGCGCTGCAAAGCAAGCTTACCGATTCCAGCAACCGGCTGCACGGCGGACATCTCTCCGGCGTGTTCGCGATGGGTGCGTTGTCCGCCATTATCATGGGGCCTTGCGTGGCCGCGCCGCTGGCCGGGGCGTTGCTCTATATCGGACGGACGCACGATGCCGTGCTGGGCGGGGTCGCCCTGTTCGCGCTGGCGCTGGGCATGGGTGCGCCGCTGCTGTTGATCGGCACTTCGGCAGGCGTGTTGCTGCCCAAGGCCGGCGCGTGGATGGAGTCGGTCAAAAAATTCTTCGGCGTGATGCTGCTGGCGCTGGCGATCTGGATCGTCCAGCCGCTGCTCCCCATCGGCGTGCAAATGCTCCTATGGGCGGCGCTGCTGATTTTTTCGGGGATTTACCTGCACGCGCTGGATCCGTTGCCGCACAACGCCAACGGCTGGCACAAGCTGCTCAAGGGCATCGGGCTGATCGCCCTGTTGCTCGGCGTGGCTTATATGATCGGCGCGCTGTCCGGTGCGCGCGACATCCTGCGGCCACTGGGCACTATCGGCAAAGCCGAGGCGCCGCTTCCCGCCACGCTGCAATTTTCACGCGTCAAGGATATCGGGGATATCGACCGGCGCATCGCGCAGGCGCGCGGGCAGGCGGTGATGCTGGATTTCTACGCCGACTGGTGCATCTCCTGCAAGGAAATGGAGCGTTTCACCTTCGCCGACGCCGCCGTGCAAGGCAAGCTCAAACCGGTGCTGCTGCTGCAGGCCGATGTCACCGCCAACAGCGAAGCAGACCAGGCCATGCTCAAGCGCTACGGCCTGTACGGCCCGCCCGCCATCCTGTTTTTCGATGCGCGGGGCAAGGAACTGGGTGATTTTCGCGTGACCGGCTATCAGGATGCCGGGCAGTTCTTGAAATCGCTGCAAGCCGCCGGAATTTAAGGAAACGCAGATTAAAGAGCCTATTTCAGTAGGTTTCATGCCCCGCGTTGGGGCTGGGCGCGGATGGATGCAAGGCGCAGCGCGCAGCCAATGGTCGTTCCATTGGCAAGCGGCGCGGAGCATGAAACCTACTGAAATAGGCTCTTAATGAGCTTGTCGAACCATGAGCGTCTGAATCGCTCCTCCCATGACAAGCCTGTCCTGAGCTTGTCGAAGGGGGGAGGTTGGGAGGGGTTCAATCTGGGTTGAAGCAAGTGAAACAGGACAAAACGCTCATGACGTGCGCTGGCGTGCAGATGGTATCGCAGGGGATTAAAGATGGAAATAGCTGAGCAGTTTCGCTGGTGGCGCAAGGGCGATCTGGACGGGTTCTTCGGCCTGTTCGTCGACAATCTCATCCAGCTCATCCTGATCGTCGTGCTGTGCGGGGCGATCCTGCACATGCCGGGCGAGATGGTGTACGGGCGCATCCTGCCGGGTGTCGCGGTGAGCCTGCTGATCGGGAATATTTTCTATGCTTTCCAGGCGCGCGCGCTGGCGCGGAGAACCGGCCAGCCCTATGTGACGGCGCTCCCGTATGGGGTCAATACCGTATCTCTGTTCGCCTACATCCTGTTCGTGATGAAACCGGTGCTGGATCAGACCCACGATGTGGAACTGGCCTGGAAGGTCGGCTTGGCCGCTTGCCTCGGCTCCGGGCTCATCGAGCTGGGCGGGGCATTTATCGCCGGGTGGGTGAAGCGGATTACTCCAAGGGCTGCTTTACTGGCCACGTTGGCGGGTATCGCCATCACATTCATCTCGATGGATTTCTGCTTCCGCATTTTTGCCGACCCGCTGGTGGGCTTCATTCCGCTCGCTTTCATCATGATCCAGTACATAGGCCGCATCACCCTTCCGGCAGGCATACCCGCCGGTTTTGTGGCCGTGCTCACCGGCACTGTGCTGGCATGGGGGATGGGCAGAATGGACAGCGCCGCACTGGCGAATGCGCTGCAGGTTCAGGCGCAGATGCCGCACCTGTTCATCACCGACATGATGGGCGCGACCTTCTCCGCGTACATGATCACTTTCCTGCCGGTGATTGTCCCGATGGGGCTGTTCAATCTGCTGGGTTCCTTGCAGAATCTGGAAAGCGCGGAAGCCGCCGGCGACGTGTACCCGGTAAGAAGCTCGCTTGCCGTGAACGGCCTCGGCACGATGGCGGCTGCCTGCTTCGGCAGCGTGTTCCCGACCACGATCTACATCGGGCATCCGGGCTGGAAAAAAATGGGAGCGGGTGCCGGATATTCCGTCGCCAACGGAGTCGCCGTCACCCTGCTGTGCCTGCTGGGGCTGGTCGGCTTCGTCGCCGCGCTGATCCCGGTGGAGGCCGGGGCGGCGATCCTGCTGTGGATCGGCATCACCATCGCATCCCAGGCTTTTCAGGCCACGCCGAGGGATCATGCGCCGGCGGTGGTGGTCGGCTTCTTCCCCGCATTGGCCGCGTGGGGGCTGCTGGTGCTGGAAGGCGCATTGCGCGCCGCCGGAACCAATGTCGAAGCGGTGGGCATGAAGGCGCTGTCCATGCAGATACCCATTGCGGGATTGATTTCGCTGGAGCGCGGTTTCATCTTCACCTCGATGATCCTCGCCGCGATGACGGTGTGCCTGATAGAAAAACATTACCGCGCCGCCGCCGCATGGGCCGCCGTCGCCGCAGCGATCAGTGCCACCGGGCTGATGCACGGCTACACGATAGCCAACGGCGCAATCATCAACGCCTACGGCCCTTCGCACACCTGGCCTTTCGTGATCGGTTACAGCGGGATCGCCGCAGTGTTTTTTGTGCTTGGTTCGCGGGAGAAGCAACTGTAGCCGGGCATTATTTGGAATGAAGAATTGATTGGAGAGCGGCAATGCGTAAAATTATTTTGATGATGATGCTGACAATCGCCGGTTGCGGCGAAAAGGGGGCTGCCAGCAAGAAAGAAACTGATGCCCACCCTCCACAGAATACAAATTTGAATAGCCAGTTTGCCGCAGGGCCGCAGGCCCCTGAAGAAAAGTTTGCCGAGATGAAACGAAAAGCAGAGTCCGGTGATGCAAAATCGCAATTCGGTCTCGCCCGGATGTATTACAACGGGGATGGCGTAACCAAGGATGATGCCAGGGCGGCAGAGTGGTACCGGAAGACCGCCGAACAGGGAAATGATTTTGCGCAATACAAACTCGGCGCGATGTATGACCAAGGTGAAGGCGTAACCAAAGACGCAACCAAGGCGGCGGAGTGGTGGAAAAAAGCGGCTGCGCAGGGCAATGACGCCGCGCAGGAAGCGCTCAAGCAGCTTCAGCACCAATAACTACGTGTTTTACTTCTTAAAATAAATTCTTGATGCGCCTGGCACTATATCATCGCTCCAAGTTACCGAAATTATTCGGGTTGCGCTCTATAACGACATGCGTTATGCTGGCGTATGATCATCGGGTTCACATCCAAAGAAACTGAAAAAATCTGGCAGGGCGATGTGTCGCGCAAATTGCCGCGAGAAATTCAGCAGGTCGCCTTGCGCAAACTGTTCATGCTGGATAAGGCGCAGGGGCTTAACGATTTAAGAATTCCCCCGGCTAACCGGCTCGAAGCGTTGAAGGATGACCGGAAAGGGCAACACAGCATTCGTATCAACGATCAATGGCGAATCTGTTTCGTATGGACGGATAACGGCCCTGACGCCGTTGAAATAGTTGACTACCATTAAGGAGAAGGTAATGGGCAAATTAAACAACATTCACCCCGGCGAAATACTGCTCGAAGAGTTTCTGCGCCCGATGGAGATCAGCCAAACCAGGCTGGCTAACTCGATTGGCGTTCCGCCGCGCCGCATCAACGAAATTGTGCTGGGCAAGCGCGGTATCACTGCGGATACCGCATTGCGTCTGGCCGAGGTATTTGGAACTTCCGTGCAATTCTGGATGGGATTGCAGGATGAATATGAACTGCGCGAAGCGCGTAGCGCAATCAAGGCTCAACTGGATCGCATGATGCCGATTGCGGCATAGTTTTCGTGGGGCGGTTAAAAGGTTCAGCTTCGCATTACTTTCGTAACAATCGCTACGGTAACCAACGAATAAAATGCAGTGCTGCCCATTTTAGTCATCTTTGATTATTTGAGAAACAATAACGAATGGCCATCATCCTTCCCGCGCTACATTCCAAAAATCTGAAGCTCACACCGGGTGAACGGCGTTTTGGCACTTGCCTGCTGCGCACTCTGGAGGATGACTACCATTGCTGGGTTAATGTGCCAGTAGGGCCAACGCAACGCCGACCTGATTTTATTGTGCTCCATCCCGGTAGAGGCATCTTGGTGCTGGAAGTAAAGGACTGGAAGCTGGCAACGATCGAACGGATAAATACACTCACTGCCGAAATACACACAAATAATGGCTTAAAAACTGACGATAATCCGCTTGAGCAGGCGCGTAAATGTGCTATCGCAATCAAAGAGCTTCTTGAACGGGATCCGTTGCTGGTGCAGCAGGAGCAGGGGCGTTTTCACGGGCATTTGTTGCTGCCTTGGGGTTTCGGTGTCGTTTTTACTAATATCTCCCGTAGGGATTTTGAGAAAAAAGGGATGGATATGGCCATTCCTGGCGACAAGGTGATTTGTCAGGATGAAATGACCGAGTCGGTTGATGCCGAAGCGTTTCAAAAACGTCTGTGGGGAATGTTTACATACAGCTTCGGCGGCGTGCTTTCCCTGGCACGGATTGACCGGGTGCGCTGGCATCTGTTTCCTGAAATCCGCATTCAACAAGGCAACTTGTTCGATGCGGCCAGCGATGGCGCAGACCCACAACAATCTATCGCCAAGGTGTTGCCCGATATTGTCAAAGTTATGGACATGGAGCAGGAGAAGCTTGCACGTAATTTGGGCGATGGGCATCGCATCATTCATGGCGTGGCCGGTTCCGGCAAGACTTTGATTCTGGCTTATCGTGCGATGTATCTGGATAAGCTCGGTCTGGCTAAACCCATACTGGTACTTTGCTTTAACAAGGTGCTAGCGGCAAAACTCAAACAGTTGCTGGCCGAACGTGGCGCGGGAGACCGCGTGCATGTGCGCCATTTCGACGGCTGGTGCAAAGAGATGTGCGACCTTTACCAACTGGACTTGCCTGGTGAACAAGGGCAAAACATTTGGGAGAGACGGGTGGCTGCGGTAATTGCCGGATGTGAAAATGGCCGTGTTCCACTCGCCCAGTATGCGGCGCTGATGATTGACGAAGGGCATGATTTCAAGCCGGAGTGGTTCAAGCTGCTGGTGCAGATGATAGACCCGGAAACCAATTCGCTTTTACTGATGTACGACGATGCACAAAATCTTTACGGGGGGAGCAAGCGGCGGGTTTTCACCTGGTCCAGCGTCGGCATCAATGCAACTGGGCGCAGCACGATTCTGAAAGTGAATTACCGGAACACCGTGGAAGCACTCGAATTCGCTTACCAGTTTGCCTCTGCCTATTTCGATCAATCCGGCGGTACTGAGGAGATGCCGCTGGTGCATCCAGAATTTGGTGGCAGGAACGGGGCAAGGCCGGAGGTTCATCGTCTGCCCGGCAACGCGCAGGAGCTGGAATACATTGCTGCATGGCTGAGAAAGCGCGCCGAAGCGGGCATCCCTTTCCGCCAAATGGCCGTGCTGTGCCGATTCAATAATCAGGTGGATAAAATGCGTGAGGGGCTATCCCAGAAGGGGATAGCTGTTGACTCGGATCAATTCGATAATCAGCGTGCCAAGGCATTTGATTCCGCTGAAGACACCGTCAAAATTTTAACCATGCACTCCAGCAAGGGGCTGGAATTTAACAGCGTTGCAATAACCGACTTGGGTTGTATGCCGTGCGCAAAAACAACACCTGAAGAAGAGGCGAAGTTGCTCTATGTTGCCATGACACGCTCGACGGAAAGTATGCTGATTACCTATCACAGCGAAAGCCAATTCACAAAGCAATGCGAAGCGCTTCAGCAGGCGTGATGCTTTATTTCCCTTGAAAGTTGCCGCACAACATGATTCCTGAAACACCCAAGCTGGCATTAACCGAACCCGGCACCATCGGCCCTTGCCACGTCGGCCCCGATGCCTTGCAGGGCATCAAGCGCCAGCAGACCAACCCCACCCGCTGGAACGGGCAGGGCTGGCATCTGTTTGCCACCGCACTGCGCGATTGCGGCATCGAATTGCGCGAGAACCTTGCCGCACGCGGCACCTTTGCCACCGATGCGGGCGGCACGGCTTATGGCTTGCCGCATGGCGTGGTGATCACGCGCAGTGCCGCGCAAGTTTCTTCCTTGCTCAAGGCGGCGCAACAATTCCGCGTGCCGGTCACGGTGCGCGGCGGCGGGCTGACTACCGAGGGCGAGTCCGTTGCTTTTGGGGGAGTGCTGCTGGACATGACCGGGATGAGCCGGGTGTTGCACGTCGATAGTGATGCGCTGACGGTGCGCACCGAGGGCGGGATTTTCTGGCACAGCCTGGCCGAGGAATTGCGCCGCCACGGCATGGATTATCTTTCCGCGCCGCTCAACCTGACTTCTTCTGTCGGCGGCACGCTGGGCGTCGGCGGCATCGATGTCAATTCGCCGCGCCTCGGTTGCAGCGCCGATCAGGCATTATCGGTTCAGGTGGTCACTCCGACCGGGGATATTGTCGAATGTTCGGATACGCAGAATGCCGGTTTGTTTCAGCGCGTGATTCTGGGATACGGACAGTTCGGCGTGATTACCGAGGCGACGCTCAGGATTCGCCGCTATACGCCGCTACGCATGCATTATTTTTATTACGATTCGCTGCGCACCGCCATTGAGGATATGCAGTTGCTGAACCGGAACGATGCCAGCGACTATTCGGGCATCCTGACCATCATGGATTGCGCGGTGAACCTGCTGGTAGCCTTCGATTCAGATGAACGCGAGGCGGCATTTCGCGCGAACTGGCAAGCGCGCCTGCGCGGCCACGGCGAATTCGGTTTTGCGTTGTGCATGCTGCGGCGCTATGCGTTGCGCCCGTGGAAAATTTCCGAGGCGTGGTATCTGTTGCAGCGCAAGCGCGAGCTGTTCCCCGAGTTCAGCCGTCCCGAGTATATGCGCGACGGCCTGATGCACGACCGCACCGTGGTGTTCTCGCGCGCGGTGTGGAAATTCTGGGGCAGCAAGCAGATGGTGATCCCCGACCTCGCGACTTCGGAAATAAAATTCGTCGAGGCGGTGGAGCGCGGCAACGCGGTGTGCCGAAAATATTTTCCGCATTATACACTGTACTGCGTCGGCATCAAGCTGCGCCCGGAGCATAGGCCGCATTACGAAATGTCCTGCATCCCGCCCGATGCCGAAGGATGGGCCTACGGCTGCGAGTTCGAGCCGATGATGGATGGCCGGGTGTACAGCCGCGATTACCTGCAATCGTTCAAGAACGCGATCTACGACATCGGCGTCGATCTGGGCGGCAGCTATTACCGCTTCGGCGGCATGATGAAAGGCTATATCCGGCGCGTGTTCGGCGACGAGGTGGTGGATCGCCACCTGGCGATGAAGCGCGAGGCTGACCCTGCGATGATCCTGAACCGGGATGTGATTTTTTGAGGGGCGGTTTGAGCCGTTCCCAGGCAAGCGGAATACTTAACCCGTCGGGCTATGCCCGACAGCTTGATCTGGCGGGCATAGCCCGCCCTTGAAATGCGCTTTTAACCTAAGCCGGACGAGCCGGAACCAAAAATGGGAAGCTGTCTTCCAGCAGGTTGGGCAAAGCGTAGCGTACACAACCTACGCAATGATCTACCAATCAATTGTTAATGCTAAATAAACATAAAATTCTTGTCATATTTTGAGATCATTTGGTTGACAAGAGACTAAATAATCTTACTGTGTCACAAAGCGATCAAGGTCTGCATTGCAAGGCAAAATCTGTTGAAAAAGCTTAGTTTACATAGCGTAAATGAGCA
>JACREB010000120.1 GCA_016218475.1 Nitrosomonadales bacterium
ATAGACGATGTGCCGCACAATGTCAATATTATTTAGTGACTACACAAAGAACCAAAAAAAGGCTACTTCACCACGATACTTCTCAATAAATACGGGGGCTTGGGTGCTTTGCGGTGACTACAAATTGGCGGGAACTTCGGGTTAGTGGCAACGCTGAACATTGCATGCGTGATGCGAGCATCATAGCTGTGCCGTCAATCCGAATTCAGCCTGCGCATCACAAGCTCTGCCCCAAGTTCTGGAGAGTCTCATGACTGCAAAACAGGTCTTGTTCAACGATGCCGCTCGCGCCAAAATCATCGGGGGCGTGAACCGCAAGGCCATGCTTGCGGATATCGCCATCCTGACCGGCGGTGCGGTGATCGCCGAGGAAACCGGTCTCACGCTGGAAAAAGCCACGCTGAAACAGCTCGGCCAGGCCGAGCGCGTGGAAGTGGGCAATGATGACACCACGCTGAACCGCTGCGCCAGATCGCCGCCAACGCCGGCGGGGAACCTTCGGTGGTGCTGAGCAAGGTGCTGGAGGGCAACGGCAGCTACGGCTACAACGCCGCCACCGAGGAATACGGCGACCTGATAGAAATGGGCGTCCTCGACCCCACCAAGGTGACGCGCAGCGCCTTGCAGAATGCCGTTTCGATAGCCAGCCTTATTCTCACCACGGACGCGATGGTTGCGGAGCTACCAAAGGACGAGGCGAAACCTGGTGCAATGGATGAGATGGAAATGTGAGAGAAAAAATCAACTGGTCATGCTATCAATTAACCTAAGCCGGACGAGCCGGAACCAAAAAAGTTAAAATCCGCGTAGCCCACCTTTCGAGGAGACGCTGATCATGAAACCCCTGGCCGAACGTTATCAAGCATGCCTGCTTGGCGTGCTTTCCTGCTACGACCGCATGATTATCACGGGCGCATTGCCTGGTGCCTGTTACGCGGGTGGCATGACCAGCTTCCTTTATTCCCGCCACATCAAGATATTCGACTACGCCAAAGTCTTTGCCGACCCTTGGCGTGAACGCATTCGCCAATGCGCGCATGAACTCGCCGACGCGCAGGGCGTATCTATCGAACACGTCAACAAGCCGCATATTCCGCGAGTCTTCCTGTAGGTTGGGCAAAGCGCAGCGTAACCCAACAGCCTGCCTTGTTTTGTCAGTGTTGGGTTATGCAATAAAGCCGCTAATCTTACTGTGTCACAAAGCGCTGAAGGGCGCATTGCGGCGTTAAAATCGGGCTCAAAATGCTCATTTACTACATGTAAACTCCGCTTTTTTGCCCGATTTTGCCTTGCACTGCATCCCTTGATCGCTTTGTGACACAGTAAGACTAACCCAACCTACACATGCTGTTTTATAGGGGTGGAAACCCTTAACCGAGTGCCATGACACCCTGGCCTATTTATTCCTGCAGGCAAATTTCCACATGGCTTCGTCTATGCTGCCCGGTCTGACTGGTTGCCATTTGCCGGCATCAGTACTGGTAAAAACCGCTTCACCCACACCCATATTTCCCGAAAATGCAGTATTTACAAGAAGGCGGATTTTCTCTTCCTTGCAGTCATATTCATCCTGGAATTTCGCGGATATAAATTTATAGCCACTTGCCTCCCGGGTAGTCTTGTAGTCATAAATCTTCCACATTTTTAACTTATCGCCATTCTTTTTGGCATTCTTGGGAACGGTTTCAGTGTCGGGGTCGGCATAGGCGGTGAGTCCAAGGATTTTATTTTCGCCAACCATTATCCATTCCGCCCTCAGCCTCGCCACTTCGGCTTCCGCAGCTCGCTTTTCTGCCTCTGCCTTTTTCTCGGCCGCCAGCCTCGCCGCTTCAGCTTCCGCAGCTTGCCTGGCTAACGCGGCAGCTTCCTTTTCCGCTTTGACTTTGGCTTTTTGCTCGGCCACCAGCCTCGCCGCTTCGGCTTTCGCAGTTTGCTTGGACAATGCTGCAGCTTCCTTTTCAGCCTTGATCTTGGCTTTTTGCTCGGCCGCCAGCCTCGCCGCTTCGGCTTTGGCTGCTTTCCTGGCTAATGCGGCAGCTTCAGCTTTGGCCTTCTGTTCTGCCTTTACGCGCAGAGCTTCGGCTTTGGCTTCTTCCTTGGCCTTGATTTTTGCAGCTTCGGCTTCCGCCGCCTGCCTGGCTTTTTCTTCTTCTGCCGCTCGCGTTTCCTGCTCGGCCTTTAGCCGTGCCTTGGCTTCGGAGATCAGTATTCTCCTTTGCGCATCCTGTTTGGTCTCGGCAGGGCGTAATGCGAGACCCTCTGCATTTCCGGCATTACCCTGCAAGGCGATCAGCAGGCTGCTGCCGTCGGTTCTGATGTTGTAGGGATACATTTGATTGAGATAAAGCACCAATCGCGTGCGCTCACCGGACTGGATAATATTGGCGCTGCGCAACCCCCCTTCGGTGAACTCATGAACAGGCTCATCCAACCCGCTCGCCGTATCGGAAAATTCAAGCACGATATGAGGGGAGGGGGCAGCAATAAATTCGGTGTCCGGCAATTTGCTCGGTGGCCGTACCAAATCGATCTTGATGACTGTCGCGCTGCTGTTGTAGCCAACAGTCAGCGCGGTAATGATGTTCTGTGCGTATGCACCGCCAGTGACCGACATCAGCCCGGCCAATAACATGCCCGCCAAACCAAAAAATTTCATGTTGTGCATCCGGCCAGCATAACAGCTTGCATGGCAAGCAAAACATAGAACAGACGGTAAAATCAGGCTATTTCAGCCTTGAAGTAGTTGTTGGTGAAGTTCGAAGGGGGAAGGACGATCTCTCTCATGCAAGTGGGAGAGAATTGGAGAGAGGGCAGGAGGGCTGCGCCCACTATGTCGGGTGTAGTCCGACCTACAATACTTCACTATTGATTGAGAAGTGGAATAAGGATTGTGCGGGGCGTGTCCTACTTCACACTATTTTCCGCAGACATCAATTGCACCATCCCCTCAACGATGCGGATATCCCGCGGCGGGAGCCGCACCAGTTTATCCAGCAACGGAAAAATTCCTGCATATCGCGCCAGCCCGGCGTGCTCTTCCCCAACGCCATCAAGCCGGTCTGCTGCACGGGCAACGGTGATACAACCTCCACCTTCGCGCCCGAACCGTAGCGCAGCCACTGCGCCGACACCCCCAGCCAGGCCACGAGCGCCAGTAAGTGAAGTAGCCTTCAAGTCTCAGACGCCACCCACTTTGCGAGCCGCTGCCGCACACCCCACAACCGCTCAACGCTAATTGCACCGATGCTGCCAAGCAGCAGCGAACCATCCAGCACAGCCAGCCGCGAGAGCCGCAACACGCTCGGCGCTTTCAATCCCGAGTTATCGAAATCGGCATCAGCGGGAGTAAGAATTTCATCGAGGTTGGCTTCAGCCTGCTGCACCTGCGAAGACACCATGCATACCAGCCAGTCATCAAAACGGGAAGCTTGCCGCAGCATGAGCACGGGGCGCAGCTTAACCCCTGATTCCATTTCTCTATCAATAGTGCAATAACGTAGGGCGGGTTCTACCCGCCGGATACAGATGTCGGGCGGAGCCCGACCTACAAATTACTTCCCATTTGAAGGAGAAATGGAATGAGAGGTCGGAATAAGGAAAAGGAGTGAGGACGATTTGCCCCGCCCGTTTCATTGCCAGCGTTCCCGCAAATCATCACGAGTGTAAGAGACGGCTTCTTCTTCCATGCCGCGCAGAGCCTGGTGCATGGACAATTCAGAAAATTCGGCATCAGTCCATTCTGCGTGGACGAAAGGTTTGCCTGTTGCCGTGTCGCAACGCACGGCGAGAAATTCGACAAAATCAAAAACCTCCGCCCGCTTCTCGCGCGGAAGCGCTTCCAATTTGCTGATCAGTTCCGCATAGCCCATCACAAACCCCGCTTGGATTGATTGACGCTACAATGCGCAAAGTATAACCCAGCGTGGCAAGCCTTGCTATTGCTTGCTTTTCCCTACCCGGGAGCGAGTCCTACTTCACACTATTTTCCGCAGACATCAATTGAACCATCCCCTCGATGATGCGGATGTCTCGGGGCGGGAGCCGCACCAGCTTGTCCAGCAACGGAAAGATTCCTGCATATTGCGCCAACCCGGCGTATTCTTTTCCCAACACCAACAAGCCGGTCTGCTGCACGGACAACGGCTCTGTTGATTCCATCTTCGCACCCGAACCGTAGCGCAGCCACTGCGCCGACACCCCCAACCAAGCCGCGAGCGCCAGTAACTTTGGTTGCGTCGGCATGGCTTCCGAGAGTAACCATTTTCTGACGGTTTGCGCGCTGACCGGTTGCCCGGAAAAGTGCTGGTTGAACGTGCGCGCAATCTGCGTCGGGCTGCCAATCGGCTGTCCGATGCGCCGTAGCTCCTGTGTCAGCCGTTTGCTGAAGGCGATCCGGTATTGTTCGCTGGTCATTTCCATAGAGAGAAAATTACCAAGCTTGGCAGTAACTATATAGAAACAAATGGTTTGCTAAGCGTTTTCAATCATGCGGGCGCAGCCAGAATGCTTAAGGATGGCGAAGCCGAGACGTCCCTGTTCTGGACTGATGAGTACACGGGGCTGCCGTGCAGGATAACCGGCACGTACTGCTTGGGCAGTGCCTGTGCTTTTATTTTTACGAACTATCTTGAGACGGAACGACCTGATAACATACGCGAGTTCGTTCGCGTTCCAAAGCATCTTGGGGTTTGGGAGTGCCCCCGGAAATAACAGAATGCTGCCGACTGCGAACTTCAAACATTTCGGGCTGAGATCATGAAACGCAAGGTCTATATCGAAACATCCCTGATCAGCTACCTGACTGCCCGCCCGGCCAGGACGATCATCGGTGCTGCCCAGCAACAAATCACTCAGGATTGGTGGGAGAAAGAGCGCGGCAATTACGACCTGCTCATTTCCGAACTGGTCATCCGTGAATGCGCAGCCGGTGATCCAGAAGCCGCACGACGGCGGCTTGACGCTATCCATAATCTTCCATTGCTGGACATCGACGATCATGTTCGGACTATTGCAACCGACCTCGTTGTCGAAGGTTGCGTACCGCAGAATGTGGCCGAAGATGCGATGCACATCGCAATCGCTGCCGTGCATGGCGTGGATTTCATCCTTACCTGGAACTTCAAGCACATTGCAAACCCTATGCTTCAGGAGCGGATTGCGCAATTCCTTGAGACACGCAATTACCTTATCCCTTTCATTTGTTCACCACAGGAATTATTAGGAGAAGACGATGGCACGATTGACGGATGACATCATTGAAGAAATTCACACAACACGGCAGGAACACGCCGCGCGGTTTGCCCATGATATGGGGCGCATTGTTGATGACTTGCAGGCCGGGCAGGAAAAGCATGTTGCAGAAGGTTGGCAACTCATCAAGGCACCGACCACACCGCTCGCTCATCCAGACTCTGCATTGCAGCGAACCCGCTTCGCCCGACGGCAGCCTTGAAAGCTTGACTGATGTGTTAACGCAAGACCCCGCCACTCTGCCGCGCGACGATACAAACCACCC
>JACREB010000116.1 GCA_016218475.1 Nitrosomonadales bacterium
CGAAGCGGGTCAAGCAGGGATGGGCGGCTTGCCGTTGCCGCCCAACTCGCAAAAAGCGGAGTTTACATGTAGTAAATGAGCATTTTGAGCCTGATTTTAACGCCGCAATGCGCCCTTCAGCGCTTTGTGACACAGTAAGACAGCCAGCGCAGTTTTTCGAGGTTGGCGGGTTCACCAATGTCTTCCAGCAAAATCGTATGAACTTCGCTGGGCGCGTTGGTGAAATGGGTGTGGATTTCGATGATGCTGGTATCGCACACCACCAGCAACGGCGGGTTGTCCAGGGCCAGCGCATAGGTCATCAACTGTTTCAAGGCTTCGCCCAGGTTGCGCCGGGCGGCTTTATATTCAAACCCGAAAAAACTCTTTTTCCATACGTCCGCCCAGCCTTGCCCTGCTCCGGTACGGGTTGCGCCGCGCTCGAAACAATACGTTTCGGCGGTGGAAGGTGATGGTGTGGGCACGCCTAGCAGGGCGCACAGGTCGATGAAATGAAGCTGATAACTGGCGCGCTCTTTGAGCGGGTTATCTTGCCACTTCTCGATAAATTCGCGCGGGGTCATGGAGTGTCATTCGTAGCCCAGCGAGCGCAGCACGCGCGCGTCATCCGCCCAGCCGCTGCGGACTTTGACGAACACTTCGAGGAACACTTTGCCGTCGAACAATTTTTCCATATCGAGCCGCGCCTGCGTGGCGATTTCCTTGAGTTTTTCGCCTTTCTTGCCGATCAGCATCGCCTTGTGCGCTTCCTTGTCCACCAGTATCGCGGCGTTGATGCGGCGCAATCTGGGCTGGTGCTGTTGGCCTTCCATCTTGAATTGCTCGATCACCACGCTGACCGAATAGGGCAGCTCGTCGCCGGTGAAGCGGAATACTTTCTCGCGCAGCATTTCCGCCGCCAAGAATTTTTCGCTGCGGTCGGTGATGTTGTCCGCGTCGTAGATCAATTCGCCCGGCGGCAGATGGCGGCGCAGGGCCTCGCGCAACTCGTCCAGTTTGGTATCCTGCTTGGCGCTAACCGGTATGATCTCGGCGAACCCTTCGACACGGCTCAGGACATGCTTGAAATCCTGCGCGACGCGTTCGGCAAAAGCAAACAACTGGCCTTTATCCGCCACCTCGTCGATCTTGTTGATCGCCAGCAACACCGGGCGGTTGTCCGGCAACAGCTTGAGCACTTCCTGATCGCGCTCGTCATAGCGCAACGCTTCCAGCACGAATATCACTACCTGCACGTCGCGCAGGCTGCTGGTCACCACGCGGTTCATACCGCGGTTCAACGCGTTCAGGTGTTTGGTCTGGAAGCCGGGCGTATCGACGAATACAAATTGCGCGCGCTCGTCGGTGAAGATGCCGTGGATGCGGTGGCGCGTGGTCTGCGCCTTGCGCGAAGTGATGCTGATTTTTTGCCCGATCAGGTGGTTGAGCAGCGTGGATTTGCCCACGTTGGGCCGCCCGACAATGGCGATGTAGCCGCTGCGGAATGTTTCCGGCGGGCTATCTTTCTGCTGGTGGAAGCTTGCAATTTCTTTTCGTTCAATCATGGGGTATTGATAGTTGTTGGTAGGCCGCCTGCGCCGCCTGTTGTTCGGCGTTGCGGCGGCTGCTGCCCGCGCCGCGCGTGGATATTTTCAACGACGGGATGGCGCATTCCACCTCGAAGGATTGCTCGTGCGCCTGGCCCTGCGTGGTGACAATGCTATAGGACGGCAATGGGATGTGCTTGCCTTGCAGATATTCCTGCAGCAGGGTCTTGGCGTCCTTGCCCAATGTTTGTACATCGACCTGCGCAAGATAAGGCACCAGCAAATTCAGCACGACTTTTTCGGCATCGGCAAAACCGCTATCCAGAAAAACCGCACCGAACAAGGCCTCCATCGCATCGGCCAGGATGGAAGGGCGGCGGAAGCCGCCGCTCTTGCGTTCGCCTTCGCCCAGCTTCAGATAATTGCCGAGCTCAAGCTGCTGCGCGAGTATCACAAGCGTTTCTTCCTTGACCAGATTGGATCGTAATCTGGAGAGCTCGCCTTCGCTCAACTGCGGATAGGCGTCATAAAGGTATTTTGCGACAATGCAGCCCAACACGCTGTCGCCCAGAAATTCCAGGCGTTCGTTATGCTCCGGCGCATAACTGCGGTGGGTCAATGCGCGTTGCAGCAATTGGGGCTGCGCAAAAACATGCCCCAGTTGCCCGCACAGCACGTTGCTCTGTTTAATTGGCACTGCTGGGATTAAATTCCAGATACAGGCTGACATTGCCGCCCACTGGCACCTTGACGGCATAGCTGGCGCTCAGCACCAGACGGTCGCCATTTTTGGTGATCTCGATATCCTCCGCCTTGATTGCCTTGATATCATCAATCGATGAACGCTTGCTGAAGGACATGCGGATGGTGCTCGGGCTGGCTTTCTGCATTTCCGGGTCATTTGCAATCGCGACAAGCAGATTTTTGACTGTGGCATCCTGCATGTAGGCCGGAACAAGCTTTAATCCGAAGATGCCGAGAACCACCAAAACAAATGCCCCGAATATAAATCCGGAGAAACTCAAACCGCGTTGTGTTGCCGGCATTGCTGTGTTCATTTCATGCTCTCCTTTTTCAGTTGATTGACAGGCCGATACGTTTCAAATCGGAAAAATTCATCCAGATAAAAAATGCCTTGCCGACGATCTGATGATCCGGCACAAACCCCCAGTAGCGGCTATCGCGGCTGTTGTCGCGGTTGTCGCCCATCATGAAATAATGCCCGTCAGGCACTTTGCAGCGCACGGCGTTTTCCCCATAAGTACAGCTCTCGCGCCCCTTGAACTCGGCCACCGAGCCAAGATGCAATGTCGGCGCTTCAGGGTTAGCCAGTATCTTGTGATTGCGCCCGCCAAATGTCTCGATACGTTTTTCGGTATGCACGAAATTCAAGCCAGACTCAACATAATTATAATCGCCATCCGCCTGCTGAGGTTGCTCGGTTCCGTTGATCCACAACCGCTTGTCGCGATATTCGACGGTGTCGCCGGATACGGCGACCACGCGCTTAATATAATCTATCGACGGGTTTTCGGGGTAGTGAAACACCATCACATCACCGCGTTGCGGGTTGTTCATCTGAACAATCTTCTGGCTGATGATCGGCAAACGCAACCCGTAGGTAAATTTATTCACCAGAATGAAGTCGCCTACTTGCAGGGTCGGGATCATCGAGCCGGATGGTATCTTGAACGGCTCGACCAGGAAGGAGCGGATGAAGAATACGATCAGGATGACCGGAAAGAAACTCTTGGCATATTCCACCCACCAGGGCTCGGGAATACCCTTGCCGCGCTTGGTCGCCAGGACGAAGCGATCCAGTAGCCATATGCTGCCAGTGACCAGCAGTAACACAAATAAGATTAATGCAAAATCCATCGTGATTCCCTAAACCGGACGAGCCGGAACAAAATGTAGGTCGGGCTATGCCCGACATGGTGGGCATAGCCCACCTTATACGTCAATCATCCACCCGCAAAATCGCCAGAAATGCCTCCTGCGGAATTTCCACACTGCCCACCTGCTTCATGCGTTTCTTGCCGGCCTTCTGCTTCTCCAGCAGTTTTTTCTTGCGCGAAATATCGCCACCATAGCATTTGGCCAGCACGTTCTTGCGCATCGCCTTGACGTTTTCGCGCGCGATGATGTTCGAGCCGATGGCCGCCTGGATCGCGACGTCGTACATCTGGCGCGGGATGAGTTCGCGCATTTTGGCCGCCACCTCGCGCCCGCGATACTGGCTGTTTGCGCGATGCACAATCACCGCCAGCGCATCCACTTTCTCGCCGTTGATCAGCATATCCACCTTGACCACGTCGGCCGCGCGGTATTCCTTAAACTCATATTCCATCGACGCGTAGCCGCGCGACACCGATTTCAGCTTGTCGAAAAAATCCAGCACGATTTCCGCCATCGGCATTTCATACACCAGCACCACCTGCTTGCCGTGGTAGCTGATGTTGATCTGCGCGCCGCGCTTCTGCGTACACAGCGTAATCACCGAACCGACATATTCGTTCGGCATGTATAAATTTACGGTCACAATCGGCTCGCGGATTTCCTCGATTCTGGACGGATCGGGCATTTTGGACGGATTGTCCACCGTCAGCAACGTGCCGTCGCGCAACAACACCTGATAAATCACCGTGGGTGCGGTGGTAATCAGATCCATGTCGAACTCGCGCTCCAGCCGCTCCTGTACGATTTCCATGTGCAACAAGCCCAAGAAACCGCAGCGGAAACCGAAGCCCAGCGCCTGCGAGGCTTCCGGTTCGTAGCGCAACGCGGCATCGTTCAGCTTGAGTTTCTCCAGCGAATCGCGCAGCGCTTCGTATTGGTTCGATTCTACCGGGAACAGCCCGGCAAACACCTGCGGCTGGATTTCCTTGAAGCCCGGCAACGGCTGCTGCGCGGGTCTGGCCTGATGGGTGATGGTGTCGCCCACCTTGGCCGCCTTCAGTTCCTTGATGCCGGCAATGACGAAGCCCACCTGGCCGGCGGACAGCGCCTCGCGCGGTTGCGACTTGGGCGTGAACACGCCGATATGTTCGGTCAACTGCTGCGCGCCGGTGGCCATCAGCAGGATCTTTTCCTTGGGCTTGAGCGTGCCGTTCACCACCCGCACCAGCATCGCCACGCCGACGTAATTGTCGAACCAGGAGTCGATAATCAGCGCCTGCAGCGGTGCGTCCGGGTCGCCTTTGGGCGGCGGCACCCTGGCGATCATCGCTTCCAGCACGTCCTGCACGCCCTCGCCGGTCTTGGCGGAGCAGCGCACCGCATCGTGCGCGCCGATGCCGATCACTTCCTCGATTTCCTCGATGGCGTTTTCCGGGTTTGCGGACGGCAGGTCGATCTTGTTCAGCACCGGCACCACTTCCACACCCAGATCCAGCGCGGTATAGCAATTAGCCACGGTCTGCGCTTCCACACCCTGCGATGCATCCACCACCAGCAGCGCGCCTTCGCAGGCGGACAGCGAGCGCGACACTTCGTAGGAAAAATCCACATGCCCCGGCGTGTCGATCAGGTTGAGGTTGTAGACTTGTCCATCGCGCGCCTGATATTGCAGCGCGGCGGTCTGCGCCTTGATGGTGATGCCGCGCTCGCGCTCCAGATCCATGGAGTCGAGCACCTGAGCTTCCATTTCGCGGTCGGATAGCCCGCCGCACAATTGGATGATCCTGTCTGCCAGCGTGGATTTGCCGTGGTCGATATGGGCGATGATGGAGAAATTACGGATATGTTGCATAAAGATATAAAGAACGCCTGAACCGGCTGATTCGCAAAGCGCGAATTCTAGCCGATTTAGGCAGGTTCCGCAGGAGGATTAGTGTTTGTGATGGATTGATGTTGACTGCCCATTTTTTTGCGCCTATCCTGCAACCGTTTTGTCTGAATACAGTTTTCCCAATGGGTGATCCGGTGACTGCACAAAAAGAAATTGCATCGAGAAACATTGTGCGGCGTCTAGCCGCAACGTACCGGCTGCGCCTCGCATCATCCCCATTTCCCCCGTGTCGCGCCGCTTGACATATTAAGCTCAGCATGTTACCCCCCCCCCCCGCAATTCCCTTGCACTGAACTGATTTTTGGTTCGGATGCCACGCGCTTTGGCCTGAAAGCCTGTCCGGAGCCCTTCGACTTGGCTCAGGAGAGCCCTGCCGCGCCGGTTAATAAACCTGCATGTCTGCCTGATCTGACCCCGGCTGATCTACCCCTGTCGAGGAAGCGCCGCCCTGCATCGTCGGCGCCTTCAGCAAGCGTATTCAATTACGGCGGCACGCTTGCCGCCGCGCTACCCCAGTGCAGAATCCGATAACCCGCAGGAGAAATGAATCATGGACAAATCAACATACAGACGACCCCGTTTTTCCCGCAATCTCTTGATGACGGTTTGTCTGGCCGTATGGGCGATGCTGCTCGCACCGCAAACCGTCTATGCCGCCGAGCGGCTCATCATCTGTTACGACAAAGCACAAGCCCATCTGGTTGCGCTCGCCAAGCTGCGCGATTTCTATACCACCGAGGGGCTTGATGTCGATCTGCGCGCCTTTCCAAGCGGCCGCCAAGCGCTGGAGGCGATGTTCGCCGGGAATTGTGCCCTGGCAACGGTCGCAGAAACTCCCACGGTACACTACAGCCTGCAACGCAACGACTTTCTCATTCTCGCCAGCATCTCGCAATCCGATAACTTCGAGCGGATTATTGTCCGCAACGACCGTGGCATTCTCACTCCCGCCGACCTGCGTGGCCGCAGCATCGCGGTGCCAAAATTCACCACAGGGCATTATTTTCTCGATATGTATCTGGTGACGCACGGCTTCTCCCCGCAGGATGTCAAGCAGGTTTTTCTGCCTCCCCAGGAGGTGGCAGCGGCTTTCCGGCGCGGAGAAGTGGACGCTGCCGCCCAGTGGGAACCGTTTATTCAGATACTGGCTGAGGAATTCGGCGCCAAGGCGGAGGTATTCAGTTCCCCCGGCCTGCACGTCAGCCCTTTCCTGCTGGTCGGGGGACGTGATTCCGTGCGCAAGAACCCGGCTACCGTCGAGCATGTTCTGCGTGCCTTGGTGCGTGCCGAGCGCTACACCAAGGAGCAACCGGCAAACGCCAAGGCGCTGGTTACGCGCTTTTACAATACAGATGAGCGTGAGATCAATTTTATCTGGCCATTGAAAGAACACCGCGTCTCACTGGATCAATCCTTGCTGTTTCTCCTGGAAAACGCGGCGCGCTGGGAAATTGGCTTGATGCCGCCGGAACAACGACCGGCACTCCCGAATTATCTCGATTTCATCTATCTCGATGGGCTGAAAACGGTCAAGCCCGAGGCGGTCACGATCATTCATTGAGACCAAATCCATGCTCATCAAAACCCAACTCCGCCTGGTAGCACTGCTTCCCGCAGTCTTTGTGTTACTGATCGGCAGCGTCCTGTGGGGATCCCGGATCAAGATCGATCAGGCGCGCACGGATGCTGAAGTAGCCGAGAAGGTTCTTCTGTCCAATTTCGAACTGAACGTCCTGACCCAAGAGTATCTGCTGTATGGCGGCAAGCGGGTTGAAAGCCAGTTGCGAATCCGCCATCAATCCATGGGGGAGTTGCTGGCACAACTGAAATACGACGACATCAAAGAGCAAGAACTGATCGACGCGCTGCGGCACGGCCACCAGGAACTAGGCAGCCTCTATACCTTGTTATTGGAGGGCAAAATCCAGGCGCGCGAGCAGCTTGCCGGCGTCTTGCTGGTGAGGGCACAGGCCATACGCGCCAAAACCCGGCAGTTTGCGGATATTCAATACCAGCAGGTGCTGGAATTCCAAAGACTTGCGGATAAAAGCATCATGGTGGCGCTGGTACTTCTCGCTGCGTGCAGCGTCGCCCTGCTAACGCTGATGACACGGCGACTGATGCAGGGGATAAACGAACTCGGTGCGGGGATGCGTCGGGTCGAAGCGGGCAACCTCCAATACAGCATCCCGATTTCTTCAGCAGATGAGATGGGCGCGCTTGCGCAGGTCTTCAATGGCATGACCCGCAAGCTGGAAAGTGTTGCCGATGACTTGCAGCAACGTTCCACCGTCTTGAGCCGCAGAACCGTAGAACTGGAAACGGCCAATGCTGATCTGGAAAACTTCAGCTACTCGGTGTCACACGATCTGCGCGCCCCGCTGCGCGCCATCGACGGATTCGCCAGCATCCTGCGCGAGGACTATGCCCCCAAATTGGATGAAGAAGGCCGGCGCCTGTTCCAGGTGGTGAGCGACAATACCCGGAAAATGGCGCAACTGATCAACGACATCTTGGCCTTCTCGCGCGCCGGTCGTTCTGAGTTGCGGCTGACCACGCTCGATATGAATGCCCTGGTGCAACAAGTGTGGCAGGAACTCGAACCTCGGCGGGCGGGACGCGTTATCGAATTGAAATTGGCGGATTTGCCCGCCGTCCGTGGTGGCCTTGGCGCCATACACCAGGTGTTGCAGAACCTGCTCGACAACGCGGTGAAATTCACGCGCAGACGCGAAGCGGCGGTGATTGAAGTGGCGGGGCACCGTGAGGGTGATGAGAACATTTATTCCATCCGCGACAATGGAGCCGGCTTCGACATGGCTTATGTCGGCAAGCTGTTCGGACTGTTCCAGCGCCTGCACAGCATGGAGGAATTCGAGGGCACCGGCGTTGGGCTGTCCATCGTCAAGCGCTTCATTACGAAACACGGTGGGCGGGTATGGGCAGAAGGCAAGACGGGGGAAGGTGCGACGTTCTGGTTTGCTCTTCCGGCAGAAACGATTGCGGAATGAGGATTGCGGAATCTACAATCACCACTCTGCAATCCGCAATCATCAATCTACATTCAAATTAAGGAGTCCGATCATGGTAACAAGCATAACAAGCACGGCGGTTGATATTTTGCTGGTGGAGGACAATCCCACCGATGCGGAGCTGACCCTGCGCGCGCTGGGGAAACACAATCTCGCCAACAACGTGGAATGGGTGAAGGATGGTGCGGCGGCGCTGGATTTTCTGTTCAGGCGCGGCGACTACGCGGCGCGGGGAAACGCAGTGCCGCATGTGGTGATGCTCGACCTGCGTCTGCCCAAGGTGGACGGCCTAGAGGTGCTGCAACAGATTCGGGCGAATGAGCATACCCGCCTGATCCCGGTGGTGGTGATGACCTCATCCAAGGAGGAACGGGACATTGTGGACAGCTACCGGCTCGGTGCCAACAGTTTTGTTTCCAAGCCGGTCGGGTTCGAGGAATTTGCCAAGACGGTGGTGGAACTGGGGTTGTACTGGATGCTGGTCAATCAGGTTGCACCGGCTACGGAATGAATCGAATGCGGATCGTAGAATTCGGAGTGCGGAATGATAAATAAAAACGAATCAGATTTAGAGAAGGGTGTTGAAATTCTGCACTCCGAAATCCGCATTCCGCAATCGAATGCACTGCGCATCCTGCTGCTGGAAGATAGCCCGACCGATGCCGAACTCAACGAGCACCTGCTGCATAAGGCGGGAATCAACTTTACCTCCCTGCGGGTGGAAACCAGCGCGGCGTTTGTCGCTGCGCTGGATACGTTCCGCCCCGACATCATCCTGGCCGATTACAATCTGCCCGGCTTCGGCGGCATGGCCGCGCTGCAAATAGTGCGGCACAACCATCCGGAAGTGCCGGTGATTATGGTCACCGGTGCGCTTTCCGACATCGAGGCGGTGGAGTTGATCCACGCGGGTGCAAAAGATTACATGCTGAAAGACCGGCCAGCGCGGCTGGCGGCCGCCGTTCAGCGGGCGCTGTCTTCAGAGCAAGGCATACGTGCGCGCAAGCAGGCCGAGGAGAAATTCCGCAAGATCGCCGAATCGGCGCAGGACGCCATCATCATGATGGGGACGGATCAATGCATCTCGTTCTGGAATCCGGCCGCCGAGCGTATTTTCGGTTATACCGCTGCCGAGGCGATGGGGCAGGAACTGCACGCGCTGATTACGCCAGCAGCGGCACACACCAAGTTCACCCAAGCCTTCCATCATTTTCAGGAAAGCGGCGAGGGGCCGATCGTCGGCAAAGTGCGCGAACTCACCGCGCTGCGCAAGGGTGGTGAGGAGTTCCCGGTTGAGCTATCCGTTTCCGCGACGCAATTTGGCGGGCAGTGGCACGCCGTCGGTATCGTGCGCGACATCACCGAGCGCAAGCAGGCGGAAGCCAAGATTAACGAACAGATCGATGAGCTGCGCCGCTGGTACGAAGCCACTTTGGGACGGGAGATGCGCACCCTCGAACTCAAGCGTGAGATAAACGAACTGCTGGCTCAGGCCGGACAGCCGCCGCGTTACCTTAGCGTAGCATCGTGAATGCAGAATGATACGCTACCAACTACTGCCCCCATCCCAACCTTCCCCCGCGCTTCGCGCAAGGAGAGTTGCCCATTCCTCAGCTTGCGGGAAAAGGGTTGGGCATGGGGTTCTACTGTCATGTATTTTGGAAAGCTCAATAAATCTGCGTTTAGTCTCTTATCAGCCCAATGATCTCATTTCATCCCAGATTGTCCATTAGGCCATAAAACGCCTGTTTTGAATGGGTTTCTAATGGAATCCATTAGAGATTTCCCTTATTTTTCAATGAGGTGTTGTTCTAATGAACAATCTGGGTTCATGACAAGATTTCTGTCTTTGCAGATCAGAAATAAGGGGTTGGGCGATAAAAAAATTCGGCGCGCAAAATCACCTTGTGGGAGCGGCGCCCTCGCCACGATTTGTAGCACCTGTTCGCGCCGAGGGCGGCGCTCCTACTGTTTGGTTCCGGCTCGTCCGGCTTAGGGAGTTGGAAATTACTAAAGTACCACTTATAATGCTTTCATCTTGCAAAGATGGAGGCGCTGCTTATGAAGACAACGACCTTGGAACGGAATGGGGTGTCCACGGAAATGGTGAGTTTGATTTCGCGTTTGGTTGA
>JACREB010000117.1 GCA_016218475.1 Nitrosomonadales bacterium
CGCGCGCGTGCTTGCGGCACCGTTCCCTTTCCCAAAGCGGCTCGCGGGGTTTCCACTCTCTACGGTCGCAGCGGGCTAACCCTGCGGTGCAGGGGACGCTGCGCGATAAAGCCGCGCAGCGCCCCTGACCTTGAACGTTAGATGCTGAAATCATCGCTATGCAACTACCGGTCGTAAAGAACAACGAAAGCGAATATCCCGAGGAGTCGGTCTGCCCGATTTGCGGGAAGAGCAAAGTCTTCGAGCCCCACTCTATGGTCGTGCTCTTTGGTGGAGCCCTATTGATGGATCGACACACAGACTCAAGCGTTCTATCCAATGACCTCGATGGCTTTTTAGGCCTAGCCTGGCACGGTGCGCACGACGGAGGACTGGGAAAGCATCGCGACGTCTACGTCTCACTGGATATAGCCAAAGACGTAACTGGTGGTCAATTCGCCATCTACTTTTGCTCAACGAAGTGCCTGCGGAAGTTCTTCGATGACTGCATAACGCAGCTGGAGCGTCGAAGATCAGAGCGTGAGAAAGTCCGTGGGTAATCCCGCATCTAACATGGCGGTCGACCTCGCTCCCTTCGGTCGCTGGACGCTGCGCGATGAAGCCGCGCAGCGCCGGTCACCTCTACGTTAGGGAACGACGATGACCGCCCCTATGCAAACTGGCGACAAGCTAGCGCGATACCCCGATTTACCTTGGGGTGAAATCTCCGTCGGCCACTTTCTTCCGCTACTACCAGAAGACTTCTCCGATTCACGATCAATTGACGATCTCTGCCATCACCTCTTCGACTTTCCCGAGTGCGCCGTCTACCTATACATACCGCATGATGCCCCACTGCCCCAGGTGATTCGCCTTGCGGAAGAGAACAACGACATTCTTGTTCCCTTGTTCGAGAGACCTTGGTACCTCCACCGTGCCGGAACCGAACGGACGTTCGTGCAAATTCCAGAGGCGTCTGCCGACGGTGTCGAGTACGCCCAAGTAACCCTACAGTTGTCCCAGGCACGTCGGCGCGCCATGGAGATCGAACTGCACATCCACGTGTCAAAGGCCCACGAAACGGACGGCCCAATGATCCTCCGGCCGGCTCTGTGGGGAATCGGCGTCGATCTCCCCAAGCTTTGGAGACGATTCAAGAACTGGCGAGGCAGAAGATGACTCGGTCATTCCCTAACCCCTCGGTCAACCGGACGCCCGGCAAGCTGCGCTTGCCGGTACCCTTCGCGCTTCGCGCTCCGGTCGCCGGTTACCTCGAACGTTAGCCCACAGCTCGCATTCGTCATGTCGTTAATCGTGCCCACCTTGCTACGCTGTTTCGCCGTGTGGCCAGCGCCGACTTTTGTCCTCCGTGGCGAGGCTGCTGGCACCGTATCGCCAGCGCCAACTCTTGCTCTTCGTGGCGCGGTCGGTCATGGCGTGTCGCGCTCGTTGCGGTTTTTCGCCGTTGTCACTTCTGCGCCGGCGTCGTTCACCCTTGGTCGTCCCAGTGCGGCGGTTGGCAGTTTCCTCGACGGCTTGGGCGTGCGCGCCGGTGGCCTCGTGGCCTTCCGTGTGGCTCTTCCTTCGTGGCTGCTGTCGGCCTTGGTTCGCGCTCTTGTCGTTTCGTGCGTGGTTTGCGTTTCGTGCTCCGCCCGCCGCTGCTGGGCTAACCCGGCGCTCAACCTCGCTCCCTTCGGTCGCTGGACGCTGCGCGATAAAGCCGCGCAGCGCCGGTTAGCTCCACGTTAGCCCTCTTGGATATCACTCTATGGCCCACCTAAGCCGAACCGAAGACAAAGAGATGCTTTCAGCACCAATATTTGTCATTCTCAACGAACTAGGAAAGCCGCTGAGAATTCGCGACTCTGGATCAGTCTGTGACGATCCAGTAGTTTGCTTCGAGTCTGATGAAGGGGCGCGCGAATGGATGAAGATCGCCAACGTCGAACAAAATGTGTTTGAAGTGCTCGCCGTTCCCGCTAGGCCACATGAAGTCGTTGCTGAAATTATTGGAATTTCTTCGGATAAGGTGACCTTCATGATGATGAAGCCGCGAGATAGTTCAGAGACGGCTAGACATACTTTGTCGGTCGCCAAAAATCTGGCGCACTCCGTAAGGCGGATTGCAGGCCGAATTGTCCGATAGGGAGCGCGCTAATGCTATGCGAGAGGGCTAACACTTTGTTCCAGGGGACGCTGCGCGATGAAGCCGCGCAGCGCCCCTGAACTCGAACGTTAGAGATCACAAAGGAAATCACATGCGCAATTTTGTATTCTGCTTTTTGCTTCTCGCGTCGTCGGTATGTGTTGCAGACAACCGGACCGAAAAAGTGCGGACTCTTATGGAAGCACAAGGCCTTGTGAAGATGTTCGAGCAGCAAATGGCGGAAGGAAAATTGGAAGGGAAAAAGCAAGCTCAGAAAATGCTGGATCAATTGATGAGTGGGCTAAATCCAAGCAAGGAATTCGACAAGCGGCTCAGATTGGCGTTTGAAGAGTTCATAAAGGCTTTAGAGCCAACCTGGACTGCCAAAGACATTGTTGATGTATGGGCTAAGGCCTATGGCGCCCACTTCACAGATAAAGAGCTTGACCAACTGGTGGAGTACTACACATCACCTCTTGGAAAGAAGGATGTCATGGCTTCGCAAGTCGCTCTACCGGAACTAACCAACCATTTTTCCGCCCTTTCAAATCCGTTGGTTGAGCGCGCAACAGCGAGATATGTCCAGCGTCTCCAATTGATCGTCAAAGAGTGCAAGTGCAAAAAGTGATCTCTAACCCTACAGTCGAGGGGACGCTGCGCGATAAAGCCGCGCAGCGCCGGTCACCTCCACGCTAGCCCTCTATGGAAACCATACTCGACTCCGCTCACGCTTGGTTCTTCGTGTCGTCGGCGCATGAGTTGAATGGAGCACTCGTCGTTCGGCTCGTCGAAGGCATCAAGGGAACAGAGCGCCAGTTCTTAGAGGTATGCGACGCCAAACTTGGTCCGTATTTTCCCGTTCAAGTTGAAGCAGCAAGTCGGTGTGCCGAAGTCAGGTTCTCGAATGCGGTTGCGTTCTTCGTGTACGACGAATCGTATGACACTGCTGATCCAGAGCTAAAGAAGGATGTGGGCTGCTTTCTCTTCAACGCCGAATCGTCTTCCTTTCGGCAATTCGCGGAAACAAGAACCACGGTTTCAAAGTTACAGCATGGGCCGTACCAAGAGTTTTTGCTGTGCTGTGAAGATCGTATCTTTCATGTCCTATCCGACTGCGCACCAACCGTTGTCTTCCTATCCGAGCAACCAGACCTCACCGTAGAAAGAACGAATACATGGTCAGCAAACTAGTGTCTTCGAAAAAGCGGGCTAACCCTGCGGTCGACCCCGTTCGCTTCGCTCTCTGGACGCTGCGCGATGAAGCCGCGCCGCGCCGGTCACCTTGAACGTTAGCCCCCATGAAAACCGTCCGTAGCCTTGCTGTCGCGCTCTTGCTGGCAACGGTGTTGGCTGCTTGCACGTTGGAGTTATTGCCCGCCGCGTCTGGGTCGGTTGAGCGCTATACGGGAGGCCGGCCTGTCCAATCGTGGAAGCTTAACGACCAACAGCTGCGCCTTCTTTCAGAGTGGTTTGCCGCGCACAAATCTGGTTGGTCGCCTAGCGTCGTAACATATGCGCCTTCCATCTATGTTCGGGTGGTGCATGTGGGAGGTCTGTCATCGAGCATAAATATCTCGTCCACAAAAGTGGTGGTCAACCACGATGGAAGTCAGATCGAACAACAGTTCGAGGCCTCAGCCGTGCGGACCCTAATCTCTATCGCTGGGGCAAATGGTGGCTAACCCGGCGGTCGACCCCGTTCCCTTCGGTCACTGGACGCTGCGCGATGAAGCCGCGCAGCGCCGGTCACCTCTACGTTAGCCGTCACATCATGGCCGATACCCGCCCCTCCCCGGTCAGTTTTGTTGCCGCATGTCGTTTGTGTATTTTGTTGCTATTCGCACCTGCGAAACTGATCGCAGAACAAGAGCAGGACGCGAAAGACCGAAGCAATTACACAACCCCAGTTGAACGAGAACACAGCGCATACATCGTTCGCCGTGCATTTCTTTACTCGCTTATTCTTGTCACGCTTTCCGGTGCCATAGGCTATGGCGCTGGCTTTTCGGCTGGCGCATTGGTTTGCTGTGCAACAACCAAACTCATCGCTTGGCTGCAAATCGCTGGCGCATGCCTTCTTCTTTGGGGCACGCTATTTATTCGCGGGTGGGAAATTCAGTCGTTTTGCGGCGTTACTTTCGTCGAGCGCGTAAATCAGTGGCTCTACCGGTCTCTCTATTGCGCTGGCACAGCCGTGCTCGTTTGCTCATTGGCATGGCCTCAATGCAACGCGTGACGGCTAACCCGGCGGTCGACCCCGTTCCCTTCGGTCACTGGACGCTGCGCGATAAAGCCGCGCAGCGCCGGTTAGCTCTACGTTAGCCCGCAGCTCGCACTTGTCATGTCGTTAATCGCGCCCATCTTGCTACGCTGTTTCGCCGTGTCGCCAGCGCCGACTGTTGTCCTCCGTGGCGCGGCTGCTGGCACCGTATCGCCAGCGCCAACTCTTGCCCTTCGTGGCGCGGTCGGTCATGGCGTGTTGCGCTCGCTGCGTTGGGTGACGGTTGTCACTTCTGCACCGGCGTCGTTCACCCTTGGCTTTCCCGGTGCAGCGGTGGGTGCTCCCGCCGACCGCTTGGCCGTGCGCGCGGGTGGCCTCGTAGTGTTCCTTGCGGCTCTTCCTTCGTGGCTACGTTTGGCCTTGCTTGGCTCGCTCTTTTCGTTTCGTGCTTGCTCTACGGTCTGCGCTCTTCCCACCGCTGTCGGGCTAACCCGGCGGTCAACCTCGCTCCCTTCGGTCGCTGGACGCTGCGCGATAAAGCCGCGCAGCGCCGGTTACCTTGGACGTTAG
>JACREB010000122.1 GCA_016218475.1 Nitrosomonadales bacterium
GCCGCCCACACGCGCAACGCGGCTTCATTCAGCCGACCGGACAGCGCTTGATATTTTGCTTCTATCGTCGTCATGTCACTCATATCTCCACGATAGAGGAATTGTCGCAATTGTTCAAGTTATTTTTGCTTAACTCCTTAGGCAACAAGTGCAGGTGTCTGCGATACGAAAATTCTTCAGTTTTTCTTCCCCGGTGTCGGGGTGGGCAAACGCTTCAGCATCTGGTCGAAGTCCGACTCGAAATGCTGGTCGTCCAACACCCGGAACTTGCCGAACTCCTGTTCGGCGTGTGCCTTGGCCAACTCAGCCGACACCTTGCCTGCGCCTTGCAAAATCTCGCGGTCATTCAGTGTCAGGAAGCCTTCCAGTTTGCTGACCCAGTCCTGCATGGTCATGGCAATACGCCGCATCGCCTGGCCTTCGGCAAAAATCAAATACTGCTCGGCCAGGTTATTGAGGGCGCGCAGATCTTCCTCATAATAACGTGAAATTCGCGCAGCGATTCGTTTGCCTCCTCGCCCGCTTGCGGGATAACCACCGACTTCATGGTCGTGTGTGGCGATGGGGTTTGGTTGCGTGTCCGCACTACTGGTCGCAAGACTGCTTCACTCGATACCAGAATCTGCCCGCCAGTGATGCGGAAGCTCATCAAGCAGCATCCCAAAGACTGCGGATCGGCACAGCATACAGCCCGTCGCCAAACGGCGCTGTAACTTCGCCGTCGTACAGCACCACACCTGCGGCAAAGCGCTTTCCGGCGCTCTCCTTCAATTTGCGCAACCCACGGAAATCACCTGCCGTTACCGTGGCAGCGGCCTTGATCTCGATGCCAGCCACGCGCTGGCCTCTACCTTCCAGCACGATGTCCACCTCCACGCCATCCTTGTCGCGGAAATGATGAAAAGCGACCTGCTCATCCAGCCAGCTCGCATGGCGGCGCAGTTCCTGAAAAACAAAAGTCTCCAGCAGTTGCCCCAGCAAAGTGCGATCCGCCCATAGCGCTGCGGCATCCACGCCAAGCAAAGCGCAGGCAAGCCCGGTATCGCCCAAGTGCAGCTTGGGTGTCTTGATGAGACGGCTCAAGCGGTTGCTGTGCCAGGGCGGCAATTCTTCCAGCAGGAAGACGCGCGCCAGCAGGGTCACATAATCGCGTATCGTCGGGCGGCTCAATTGAAAAGGCGCTGCCAGATCAGCCACATTGAGCAGCCGTGCGGTCTGTCTGGCTGCCAGCGTGAGCAGGCGCGGCAGCACATCCAGCGCGCTGATGCGCGCCAAGTCGCGCACGTCGCGCTGCACCAGCGTTTCGATGTAATCGCGATACCAGGTGACACGCCGACGTGGCGAGGGACGCGCAAGCGCTGCTGGATACCCACCGGCGGCTATCCGCTCGGCCAGTTCTTTGCCCAACCGCTCCTGTTGATTGGTCTTGAAGCCATCACCGAACAACGCGCCGAGAAAACCGGATTGTCTCCCAGCCAATTCCTCCTGTGCGAGCGGATGCAGCCGCAGAATTTCCATGCGCCCGGCCAGCGAGTCCGCCAGCCATGGCACCAATAGCACATTGGCCGATCCCGTGAGAATGAACCGCCCCGGTCGCCGGTCGCGATCCACTGCCGCCTTCAGCGCGGCAAACAATTCAGGGATCCGCTGCACTTCGTCCAGCACCACTTTGTCCGGCAAATCGGCCACAAACCCCGCCGGATCGACTTGGGCTGATGCCCGCAACACATCACTGTCAAAACTGGCATAAGCATAGCCCGCCGCATCGCCCACGGTGCGGGCGAGCGTGGTCTTGCCGCATTGGCGCGGGCCGTGAATCAATACCACTGGCGTATCTTCCAGCGCCTCGGACAAGCGAGGAAGTATGAAGCGGGGATAAAATGCCGGATCAGTCATAGCGGCCAAGTGTAAACCAATATAGCGGCTAAATGAAAGGTTTTGTAGCGGCTAAATAAAAGGAAATCTATTACGCAGCATTGAGCGCCAGAACAAAACTGAAATCTTTCAGCGCGCCTTGACTCGGCTCAGAAGCTTGGCCTGCGCCGATGCAGCCCCAGCCGAGGGCGATCCGCGCGGCTCTGTTTGCGGTGTATCCAGACACCAGCTTTGGCGTGTTTTGGGGTTTTTTCGTGTTTGTAGTTTGGGGAAGCGTATCCATAGCCTTACTGTGTCACAAAGCGATCAAGGGATGCAGTGCAAGGCAAAATCGGGCGAAGTGGGTCAAGCAGGGATGGGCGGCTTGCCGTTGCCGCCCAACTCGCAAAAAGCGGAGTTTACATGGAGTAAATGAGCATTTTGAGCC
>JACREB010000127.1 GCA_016218475.1 Nitrosomonadales bacterium
CAAAATGCTCATTTACTATATGTAAACTCCGCTTTTTGCGAGTTGGGCGGCAACGGCAAGCCGCCCATCCCTGCTTGACCCACTTCACCCGATTTTGCCTTGCACTGCATCCCTTGATCGCTTTGTGACACAGTAAGATTAAGAAGCTGCCTTGAAAATTGCTACGTGGGCGTCTGCGGTGTTGCGCGATACTCGAAATCCTTATTCCAATTACAGATAGAAACGCTGTTAATTTTCCACCTAAAACCGTTCGGCCTGAGCTTGTCGAAGGCCAGTAGTGGTAAGGAAACTGTGGTTCGACAGGCTCTGATGGAACAACTAAGTATTGACTAAGCACGATAACCCCGTGCCAAGTCACTACTTAACCACGAACGGGTTAGATTATTATTATTTCTTTCTGGAAACGGAATTATGTTAGTCCATCATCATGGCTGAGTTGGAGGATTAATCAGGTAACCGCTTGGCAGTTTTTTCGGCCAGCACTTGCATCAGGTAGCCGCCATAGCCGCTCTTCAGCAACGGCGCGGCAAGTTTTTCCAGTTGCGCGGCGTCGATGAATCCCTCGCGGTAGGCTATTTCTTCGGGACAGGCAATCTTCAACCCTTGCCGGTGCTCGATGGTCTGGATGAACTGGCTGGCTTCGAGCAGCGATTCATGCGTGCCGGTATCCAGCCATGCATAACCGCGCCCCATCATTTCGACGGCTAATTTGCCGCGCTCCAGATAGATGCAGTTGACATCGGTGATCTCCAGTTCGCCGCGTGCGGAGGGTTTGAGGTTGGCGGCAATATCCACCACTGCATTATCGTAAAAATACAGGCCGGTGACGGCATAGCTCGACTTGGGCTGCGCCGGTTTTTCTTCCAGCGAAATAGCGCGCCCGTTACCATCGAATTCCACCACTCCATATCGCTCCGGATCCCGCACATGATAGGCGAAAATCGACGCGCCTTGACTGCGTCCGGTGGCGCTTTGCAATTGCCGATGAAAGGAGTGCCCGTAGAAAATGTTGTCGCCCAGTATCAGTGCGCAGGGATGGTTGCCGATAAACTCCCGTCCGATAATGAATGCCTGCGCCAGCCCGTCCGGCGAAGGTTGTACGGCGTATTGCAGGTTCAACCCCCACGCGCTGCCATCGCCCAGCAACTGCTCGAAACGCGGCGTATCCTGCGGCGTGGAGATAATCAGGATGTCGCGTATCCCCGCCAGCATCAGCGTGGACAGCGGGTAATAGATCATCGGCTTGTCGTAAATCGGCAGAAGCTGTTTGGATATTGCCAGCGTGACGGGATGCAGGCGCGTGCCGGAGCCGCCTGCGAGGATAATGCCTTTGCGTTGGGTCATGGTTGTTCGTCCAGAATTTCTGTGAGCATGCGCGCCACGCCATTCTGCCACACCGGCAGGTTCAAGCCAAAGGCACTTTGCAGCTTCGCAGTATCAAGGCGCGAGTTGAGCGGGCGGCGGGCGGGTAAAGGAAACGCGCCGGACGGCACTGCCTGTATGGCATCGGGTGCGGCTTTGAGCGACATGCCGGTACGCCTCGCGAAATCGATAACGAAGCCGGCGTAGCCGTGCCACGAGGTTTCGCCTGCGGCAACCATGTGATATAGCCCGGATAACTCCGGTCGTTGCAGCGCGGCGCGGATGGCGTGTGCGGTAACGTCGGCCAGCAAGTCCGCCCCGGTGGGTGCGCCGATCTGGTCGTTGACGACTGTGAGGCTGTCGCGCTCCTGCGCCAGGCGCAGCATGGTCTTGGCGAAGTTGCCGCCGCGTGTGCCATACACCCAACTGGTGCGAAAAATCAGATGCCGGCAATTCGTTTGCCGGATGAGTTGTTCGCCTTCCAGCTTGGTCTTGCCATACACGCTGAGCGGGGCGGTTGGATCTGTCTCCCGCCAGGGTTTGTCGCCGCTGCCGTCAAACACATAGTCGGTGGAATAATGGATCAGCCATGCGTTGCCGCGTTTGGCTTCCTGCGCCAGCACTTCAGGTGCAAGCGCGTTGATGGCGCGCGCGAGTTCCGGTTCGCTCTCGGCCTTGTCCACCGCCGTATGGGCGGCGGCATTGACGATCACCTCCGGCGCTACGGCGCGGATCGTCCGTACAAGCCCATCAAGATCGGTGAAATCGCCGCACAACTCGCGGCTGTCGGCATCCAGCGCGACCAGTTCGCCCAGCGGCGCAAGGCTGCGTTGCAGCTCCCATCCGACCTGGCCGTTTTTGCCAAAAAGAAGTATTTTCATTGTGACACCTCTAGAAATCTGTTTTGCGGGATGAAGCGCAAGGAGCCGCACAGTGAATGACGAGACATATCGAATAGATAGGCGAGGAATGAACGAGCACGCGACGCCGCGATTCGCCCGCAAAACAGATTTATAGGGGTGTCCATCAGCCCCGCCCCGCGTAGTTCTTTTCCACCCACTGCCGGTAGCTGCCGGACTGCACGTTGTCCACCCAGCCCTGATTGTCCAGATACCATTGTACGGTCTTGCGGATGCCTGTCTCGAAGGTCTCGGCAGGTTTCCAGCCCAGTTCGCGCTCGACCTTGCGCGCATCGATCGCGTAGCGGCGGTCGTGGCCGGGGCGGTCGGCGACGAAGGCGATCTGCTCGCGGTAGAACTTGTCGTCCGCGCGCGGGCGCAGTTCGTCGAGCAAGGCACAGATGGTATGCACGATATCGAGGTTGGCTTTTTCATTCCAGCCGCCGATGTTGTAAACCTCGCCAAGATGTCCTTTTTCCAGCACACAACGGATCGCGCTACAATGATCTTTGACATATAGCCAGTCGCGTATTTGCTGACCGTCGCCATACACCGGCAACGGCTTCCCGGCGAGGGCGTTGACGATCATCAGCGGGATGAGTTTTTCCGGGAATTGGCACGGGCCGTAATTGTTGGAGCAGTTGGTGGTCAGCACCGGCAGTCCGTAGGTGTGGTGGTAGGCGCGCACCAGATGGTCGCTGGCGGCCTTGCTGGCGGAGTATGGGCTGTTCGGCTCGTAGCGGCGCGTTTCGCTGAAAGCGGGATCGCCTTTGGCGAGCGAGCCGTACACTTCGTCGGTAGAAACATGCAGGAAGCGGAAATTATCTTGAATGACACCCTCTCCCGTCATGCCTGACCAATAAGCACGCACCGACTCCAGCAAATGAAAAGTGCCGACAATGTTGGTCTGGATGAAATCTTCCGGGCCGTGGATGGAGCGATCCACATGGCTTTCCGCCGCAAAATTGATGACGGCGCGCGGGCGGTGTTGTTTCAGCAACTGCCCCACCAATTCTGCATCGCCGATGTCGCCGCGCACAAAGATATGGCGCGGATCGTCCTTGAGGGACGCAAGGCTTTCCAGATTGCCCGCGTAGGTCAGTTTGTCGAGGCCGACGACGGTTTCGTCATGCTGCGCAAGCCAGTCCAGGACAAAGTTTGCGCCTATAAAGCCCGCGCTGCCGGTTACCAGGATCATGTTTTTTACTGCGCCGCAGGAGGCGCGTCTGTTCAAAAAGTGGCGCGATTATATTTGATGCTCACGGTCATTCATATAGGCCGTCCGGCTTGGCAAATCGGGGAAGCAGAAATTACAAAGCCGACTTGCGCCGGCTTTGTTGTCATATCCTGTGAAACTTGCCCAATATTAATGCGCCGGTTTTGCTTCTTTTGCCGCCGGGGCAGGCATGTTGCGCAACTTTGCCGGATCGGTCTCGCCGTTGATGTTGATGATGTTGAGCTTGCCGGCGCCTTGCTTCATGTCGTCGGAAAAGTCATACACCGCGCCCACCACCAGCAGCTCGTTCTTCTTCACCTTGTCCGCCCATTCCTTGAGCGCGGCGGCAACCTGGTTGTTGACGTTGGTCTTCACGCCGTCGATGTTGGCGCCGCCCTTGGCGATGCTGATGGTATCCAGTTCCTTCTTGATCGGTTCTTCCAGCGTCGAGTAATCGCCGCCGGCAGCCTTGATCGCGCCGCAGGAGGAATGCCCGATAAAGATCAGCAGCGAGGAGGCGAGATGGTTCACGCCGTACTGCACGGAACCTTTCGCGGTAGCCAACTGGTTGCCGATGTTGCGCACCATGAACAGGTCGCCCTCGGGCGTCTTGTCGAGCATGTTGGTGTGGACGCGCGAGTCAGAGCAAGTCACGACGGTGGCGCGCGGTGTCTGTCCCTTGGACAGTTCCTTGAAAAAAGCGGTGCCCTTGGTTGCGGCATAGGCGGTCTGGTCGGCCTGGATTTCCTTGATAAAGGCTTGCGCCACGGCAGCATCGCCGTGAGCGTGGTCGCTGCTGGCATGGGCAGCCATGGGCATAGCGAATGCGGCGGCGGCCAGCAAGGCCGCGAATTGCTTCTTGAACATGTTTTCTCCCTGAGTTGGTTTGGTGGCGTGCTGTTAAGGGAGCCTCTAAAAATTCAGAGTTCGCCCAAATGCAAGGCGCGTAAAAAATTTCGCTGCGCCGCATATGTTTGATATGTAAGCAAGAAATTTTTTACGCAACGCAGCAGTTGGGATGAAATGTGGATTTTTAGAGGCTCCCTTAAGACAGCGGGGCAAAATCTAACAGACAATCGTGCCGGTGCGCAACACTTAAATTAACTAACGAATGCATCGTGGCGAGCTAACTTGATAACCGCTGGCGGGCATCGCGGTCTTTTCATCTGACATGGTAGAATTCGTACCTTTCCCGCTCATTATTTCAGGAATAAACGCCATGTTCTCCAGAAAAAACACTATTGCGCAAACCGACCCGGAATTGTGGGCCGCGATCCAGAACGAAAACCTCCGCCAGGAAGATCACATCGAGCTGATCGCCTCGGAAAATTATACCAGCCCGGCGGTGATGGAAGCGCAGGGCAGCCAGATGACCAACAAGTACGCCGAGGGCTATCCCGGCAAGCGCTATTACGGCGGTTGCGAATATGTGGACGTGGCCGAGCAGTTGGCCATCGATCGCCTGAAGGCGCTGTTCGGCGCGGAATACGCCAACGTGCAGCCGAATTCAGGTTCGCAGGCCAATCAGGCGGTATATATGTCGGTGCTGAAACCAGGCGACACGATCCTCGGCTTGTCGCTGGCGCATGGCGGGCATTTGACGCACGGCGCATCGGTCAACGCCAGCGGCAAGCTGTATAACGCCATCCAGTATGGTCTGAATAAAAATGAAGAAATCGATTACGACCAGGTTCAGGCATTGGCAACGGCGCACAAGCCGAAAATGATCGTGGCGGGCGCATCGGCTTACGCGCTGGTGATCGACTGGAAACGCTTTCGCGCGATTGCCGACAGCGTCGGCGCTTACCTGTTCGTGGACATGGCGCATTACGCCGGATTGATCGCGGCGGGTGTGTATCCGAGTCCGGTCGGCATCGCGGATTTCGTCACCAGCACCACCCATAAAACCATGCGCGGCCCGCGCGGCGGCTTTATTCTCGCCAAGGCGGAATTTGAAAAAGTGCTGAACTCGGCGATTTTCCCCGGTATTCAGGGCGGCCCGCTGATGCACGTGATCGCTGCCAAGGCAGTCGCGTTCAAGGAAGCGGCCAGCAAGGAATTCAAGGCCTACCAGAAACAGGTGGTGGACAATGCGCGCGTGATGGCGATGGTGCTGCATGAGCGCGGCCTGCGCATCGTATCGGGGCGCACCGACAGCCATTTGTTTTTGGTGGACTTGCAGCCCAAAAATATCACCGGCAAGGATGCGGAAGCCGCACTGGGGCACGCGCATATCACGGTGAACAAGAACGCCATCCCCAACGACCCGCAGAAACCCTTCGTGACCAGCGGCATCCGCATCGGCAGCCCGGCGATGACCACGCGCGGCTTCAAGGAACTGGAGGCGGAAAAGCTCGCGCACCTGATCGCCGACGTGCTGGATGCGCCGGAAGACGACGCGGTGATCGCGCGCGTGATCGGCGAAGTGAAAAAACTGACCACGCAGTTCCCGGTTTACGGCGCGTAAGCCTCACCGCTTGCGGTAGCGAGGCAAGCCTCTCCAGATATGTTCTCTGCACAAGACAGCGTATGGATGGCGCAAGCACTGCGGCTGGCAGAGCGTGGGCTGTACACCACCAGCCCCAACCCGCGCGTCGGCTGCGTGCTGGCGCGCGAGGGCAGCGCCGTTGGCGAAGGCTGGCACGAACGCGCCGGTGAACCCCATGCGGAAGTCCATGCGCTGCGAGCAGCCGGCGAGGCGGCGCGCGGCGCAACCGCCTATGTGACGCTGGAACCGTGCAGCCATCATGGCCGCACCCCTCCCTGTGCCGATGCGCTGATCCAGGCCGGAGTGGCGCGTGTGGTGGTGGCGGTGCAAGACCCCAATCCTAAGGTGGCCGGACAGGGCATCGCAAAATTGCGCGCGGCAGGCATCGAAGTGGAATGTGGCCTGATGGAAACGGTGGCGCACGAATTGAATATCGGATTTTTTGCGCGCATGACGCACGGGTTGCCGTGGGTGCGCAGCAAGATCGCGATGAGCCTGGACGGGCGCACCGCGCTCAACAACGGCGAGAGCAAATGGATCACCGGTGAAGCGGCGCGGCAGGATGTGCAGCGCTGGCGCGCGCGTTCCTGTGTCGTGCTGACAGGCATCGGCACCGTGCTGGCGGATGATCCGCAGTTGAATGTGCGCGGCATCGAGACCCCGCGCCAGCCGCTACATGCTGTGGTGGATAGCCGCTTGCAAATGCCGCCGAGCGCGCGCCTGCTGCAACAAAGAGGCGCAGTGATTTACACCGCCACACAGGATGCGCAGAAGATCGCCGCGCTGGAACAAGCCGGTGCGCATGTAATGGTGCTGCCGGACACGAATGGCCAAGTGGATGCCGCCGCTGTGCTGCGCGACCTCGCCGCGCAGGGCTGCAACGAGATGCTGGTGGAAGCGGGCAGCAAATTGAACGGAGCCTTGCTGAAGGCATGCCTGGTGGATGAACTGGTGCTGTATCTCGCGCCGCAGTTGCTCGGCGACATGGCGCGCGGCATGGCGCAACTGGGCGAATTGACCAGACTGAATCAGCGCATCGATCTCGACTGGCAGGATATACGCCAGGTCGGCAAAGATTTGCGCATTGTCGCGAAAATAAGAAAATAGCTCGTCATTCCGGCGCAGGCCGGAATCCAGCAATCAAGATGGTTCCGCGAAGCGGACAAAACCTGTAGTTGTCCGCTTCGCGGAATTTTTCAATCAACTGGATTCCGGCTTGCGCCGGAATGACGGAAAAGGAGTATAAAAATATGTTCAGTGGAATCATCGCCGATGTCGGCACTATCGCCAAGGCAGAAGACCGCGACGGCGGCCTGCGCCTTTCGGTTTCAACCAAGGCGCTCGGCATGGACGATGTGCGGCCCGGTGACAGCATTGCGGTGAACGGCGTGTGCCTTACCGTGGTGAAAAAAGATGGCAACACCTTCACGGCAGACGTTTCGCGCGAGACCTTGAATTGCACCGTCGGGCTGGAAATGCAGGGCGCGCATGTCAATCTGGAAAAGGCGCTACGTCTGGCGGATCGGCTGGGCGGGCATCTGGTCAGCGGCCATGTGGACGGCGTGGGCGAAGCGGTCGCGTTCACCGACATCGGCGAGAGCTGGAAACTGGTGGTACGCGCGCCGCAGGCGCTGACCAAATACATCGCGGTGAAGGGCTCCATCACCGTCAACGGCGTCAGCCTCACCGTGAACGAAGTGGATGGCGCGGTGTTCAGCGTCAACCTGATCCCGCACACATTGGCGGTGACCACACTCTCCGAACTGCGTGCGGAGACAAAAGTGAACCTGGAAATTGATTTGATCGCGCGCTATGTTGAGCGCATGATGCAGGCTGAAAGAGACGGATTAAAATGACCGATATAGCACCGATACACGACATCATCGCCGAAATCCGCGCCGGGCGGATGGTGGTGCTGGTGGACGAGGAGGAGCGCGAGAACGAAGGCGACCTGGTGTTTGCCGCCGACTTCGTCACGCCGGGAAAAATCAATTTCATGGCCAAGCATGGGCGCGGGCTGATCTGCCTGACGCTGACCGAGGCGCATTGCAAACAGCTCAGCCTGCCGCTGATGGTGCGCGACAACGGTTCGCCGCTGGGCACCAACTTCACGCTGTCCATCGAGGCGGCGAGCGGCGTGACTACCGGCATTTCGGCGGCGGATCGTTCACGCACCATTCAGGTGGCGGCGGACAAAAATGCCAAGCCTTCCGACATCGTGCAACCCGGCCATATTTTTCCGTTGCGCGCGCAGAACGGTGGCGTGCTGGTGCGCGCCGGGCATACCGAAACGGGCTGCGATTTGGCGCAACTGGCCGGTTTGACGCCCGCTGCGGTGATCTGCGAAATCCTCAAGGATGACGGCGAGATGGCGCGGCTGCCCGATCTTATCGAATTTGCCAAACTGCATGGCTTGAAAATCGGCACAATCGCCAGCCTGATCGAGTATCGCAGCCACAACGAGAAACTGGTCGAGCGCGTGGCGCATCGTAGCGTGCAGACGGCTTACGGCGAGATGGATTTGTACACTTATGTGGACAAGACCACGCAGCGCGCCCACCTGGCGCTGTGCAAGGGCGATATTAGTCCGGATGCCGAGACCATGGTGCGCGTGCATGAGCCGCTGTCGGTAATGGATTTCCTGGAGCAGGTCGACTACTCGCATTCCACCAGCGTACACGACGCGCTGAATAAAATCAGCCAGTCGCCGCGCGGCGTGCTGGTGTTGATGCACCACGGCGAAACTTCGCAGGATTTGCTGACGCGCGCCGCCGCAACGCAGGAAGCGCATCCGGTGCTGCGCTGGGACCCGCGCAGCTACGGCATCGGCGCGCAGATACTGCGCGACCTCGGCGTGGGCAAGATGTGCCTGCTGGGCACGCCGCGCAAGCTGCCCAGCATGACCGGTTTCGGTTTGGAAGTGGTGAGCTATTGTCAATGTCAGGCCAAGGAAAATAAATGAAAGAAATCGAGAAAAATCTGAATGGCTCCGGGCTGCGTATCGGCATTGTGCAAAGCCGCTTTAATCCTGAAGTATGCGAAGGTCTGCTCGGCGCATGCCGTGCGCAACTGGTGCAGCAGGGGGTGGCCGAAGATGACATCACGCTGGCCACCGTGCCGGGCGCGCTCGAAATCCCGCTGGTGTTGCTGTATATGGCGGAAAGCGAAAAATTTGACGCGCTGATTGCGCTGGGCGCGGTGATACGCGGCGACACCTATCATTTCGAAGTGGTGTCGAACGAGTCGGCACGCTGCGTGAATGAGATCCAATTGTCGTGCGGTGTGCCGGTTGCCAACGCGATTCTCACCACCGATACCGACGAGCAGGCCATCGCGCGCATGCATGCCAAGGGCAGCGAAGCCGCGCTGGTGGCGATCGAGATGGCCAATCTGTTGCGCGACCTGGCATGAACAACCTGGGCATGAATAATCTGGCAACCGAACAGGAAGTAAAAAAAGCGCCAAACAAAAGCCCTCGCCATCGCGCGCGCGAACTGGCGTTGCAGGGTGTTTACCAATGGCGCGTCACGGCGGGCGACGATGCGAAAATAGAAAAACAGATTCACGCCGAAAAAAACCTCGGCCGCTATGACAAAAAATTATTTTCAAAATTGCTGCGCGGCACATTGAGCCAGCACACCGGCTTTGAAGCGCTGCTCGCCCCGTATCTCGACAGGCCGCTTGCCGAACTCAGCCCGGTGGAGTTTGCCGTGCTGATGCTGGGCGCATTCGAATTGTCGCAACACCCCGAAGTGCCCTACAAGGTTGTCATCAACGAAGCGGTCGAACTGGCCAAAACCTTTGGCGGCACCGACGGCCACAAATACGTCAACGGCGTGCTCGACAAACTGGCGGCGCAAGTGCGAGCGGCGGAAGTAGCGGCGAAATAAACCCGTAGTCGTTAGATAATTCGTAGGTCGGGCTCCGCCCGACAGCAATATACGGCGGGTGGAACCCGCCCTACAAACCATGTCCGAATTTGACCTGATCCGTCGCTATTTCACCCGCGCCACTCCCGGTGCGCTGCTTGGCGTGGGCGACGATGCCGCGCTGCTGCAAGCGAGCGCGGGCAATGTGCTGGCGGTTTCCACGGATATGCTGGTGAGCGGCACGCATTTTCTCCCCGATGCCGACCCGTTTTTGCTGGGGCATAAAACCTTGGCGGTGAACCTGTCCGATATGGCGGCGATGGGCGCCGCGCCGCGCTGGGCAACGCTGGCCATCGCGTTGCCCCTCGTTCAAGGCAAGGAAACAAGCCATGAACGCCCCCACCCTAACCCTCCCCCGGAGGGAGAGGGGACAAACGAATCGCTGCGCGAATTTATGTTTACCGTGGATGAAGCGTGGCTGGCGCAATTCAGCGCGGGTTTCTTCTCTATCGCGCAGCAGCATGGCGTGGAACTGGTCGGCGGCGACACCACGCGCGGATCGCTCAATCTATGCGTGACCATCTTCGGGGAAGTGCCCGCACAGCAGGCGTTGCACCGCAGCGGCGCGCAGGCTGGCGATGAAATCTGGGTATCGGGCTGTCTGGGAGATGCGGCGTTGGCACTGGCGCATCTGCAAGGCCGCATCACATTGAGCGCGGCGGAGCTCGCCGCTTGCGCACCCGCTTTGCATCAGCCACAACCGCGCGTGGCATTGGGGCTGGCGCTGCGCGGCATCGCCAGCAGCGCGATCGATGTTTCCGACGGCCTGCTCGCCGACCTCGGGCATACTCTCGAAGCCTCGCAGGTGGGCGCGGAGATCGGGTTTGCGGCGTTGCCTGTTTCGGCTGTGTTGCGGGAGTACCTAACCCCTGGAGTAACTACTAGCCATTCGACTAGGCCATCAGCCGAAGAACTTTTGGCCGGGCACCCGAAAGACGATGACCAAGTCGCTGGTTATGATAAGGGGAGGCCGGGAGGGGTTGAGTTGCTTCAGCAATGCATCCTGTGCGGCGGCGACGATTACGAATTGTGTTTCACCGCACCGGCTGCGCGACACACAGAATTGTTAAGCATCGCAGCAAGACTCGATCTGCCGCTGGCCTGTATCGGAAAAGTTGTTGCAGGGCGCGGCTGTATCGTGCACGATGCGTCGGGTAATCCACTCAACATCGAGGCTTGCGGTTATGACCACTTCCGGTGAATTGCTCGTCAAACCCGGTTTGCAGTTTGTGCTGAGCCACCCGGCGCACCTGCTGTCGTTCGGTTTCGGCAGCGGCCTGGCGCGCAAGGCGCCCGGCACGTTCGGCACGCTGGCCGCTTTCCCGATGTACTGGTATCTCGCGCCGCGCCTGACGGATGCGATGTTTCTGCTCATGCTGGTTTGCGCGTTCGCCGTCGGCGTGTGGGTATGCGGTTTTACCGGAAAAATATTGGGCGTGGCCGATTACGGCGGCATCGTGTGGGACGAGATCGTGGCTTTCATGCTGGTGCTGTTTTTTACGCCGCCCGGTTTCGATTGGTCGCTGCTGGCCTTCACGCTGTTCCGTTTCTTCGACATCGTCAAACCGCCGCCGATACGTTATTTCGACAGCAACTGGCACGGCGGGCTGGGAGTGATGTTCGACGACCTGCTGGCAGCCGGTTATGCGCTGCTGTTCCTGTCCATCGTAAAAACCTTCCTCCCGTGAATTTCTTCCGCCCCCTAGTTTATATAGTGCTGCTCAGCGCAGGCAGTGCGGTTCAAGGCGCGGAATTTACCGCCAGGGTGGTCGTTGTGCTGGATGGCGACACGGTGATGGTGGAGCGCAAGGGTGGTTTGGTGAAAATCCGGCTGGCCGAAATCGACGCCCCGGAAAAAGCGCAGACCTTCGGCGAAACATCCAGACGTTCACTCTCCGATATGGTGCTGGGAAAGCAGGTGAAGGTGTCCAGCCAGGCCATCGACCAATACGGGCGCATGGTCGCGCATCTCGGTCTGAACGGCCTGGATGTCAATGCCGAACAGATACGCCGTGGCATGGCATGGGAGTATTCGCACTTCCACGGCAACAAGGAACTGGTCGCGTTGCAGGAAGAAGCCAAACAAGTTCCGCGCGGCTTGTGGGCTTTGAGCGACCCGATGCCACCGTGGGAGTGGCGCAAATTGCATCCCAATGTGGACGGCAAACCCCATGTTGCGTCAGCGGCCATGACGGGTGGTGCAATTTCGCCCGGCTGCGGCAGCAAGAAGCATTGTTCGGAGATGACATCCTGCGAAGAAGCGATGCATTACCTGACACAGTGCGGCATCAAGACGCTGGACGGCAACGGTGACGGGGTGCCGTGCGATAAGTTGTGCGGCGGCAGGAAGTAAGTACGCCCAAAGCTATCCACGATTATCTGGTTCTGCTGAGTGTCGCAGAGATATGCAAGTACAGAGGAATTAGCTTTCTTGATTTCTTGCGCTCAGGAGATCTGGACATTGATAAGTTTTCAGCAAGTGGCCGCTCGCGACTAAAGATTGAGGCCGTAAATAATAACGTTATGGGATAATGAAAAACAAATAACGGTTTTCTGAACCAGGATTGAAGCCATGAAGCGTAAGGTTTACATTGAAACATCTGTCATCAGCTATCTGACAGCGCGCCCCAGTAAGACTATCCTCGGCGCTGCCCACCAGCAGATCACTCTGGCGTGGTGGCAAACACGCAACCAGTACGAATTATTGGTATCGGAGTCCGTTTTGCGAGAGTGCGGGGCTGGCGACACAAGCGCAGCCCAAAAGCGGCTTGACGTACTATCGGACGTGCCATTACTGTTAATCAACGAGCAAGTGCTCAATATCGCGGAGGCTTTGGTGGATCAGGGAATTGTTCCATCTAAAGCAGCGGAAGATGCTTTGCACATTGCGGTCGCTACAGTTTACGCTGTAGATTATTTGCTGACTTGGAACTGTCGGCACATTGCAAACCCGGAGATGCAAAGAAGCATTGCCGCGTATCTTGAGCAAATTGGTTTGTTCCTGCCGTTCATTTGCACCCCTGAAGAACTTCTTGGAGAAGAAAATGCTGAATGATGAAATCGTCGATGAAGTACGGGCCGTTAGAGAAACCCACGCCGCCAAGTTTGGCTATAACCTGCGAGCGATTTATGATGACCTGAAGAAATCCGAGGCAGAACATATTGCGGCTGGGCATCCGTTCATAGCCCCACCATCTGCTCCCTCTGAGCCTGCATCTGCGCAACGGATTCGGTTCGCACATCGTTGAATTTAATTGTTGACGGTCTGTTTTAGAATTCCACAGGTCACAATTAAAAACTGGATGCCAGAAAGCAGTTGGTCGCCATTGTCGGGTATGTGTCGTTAGCAGACCAATTATGCAGTCAGTCCGGGATAGTTTCCCACCTCATGCCGCTGCTGTCGCAGCGTAATGCATTCGCCTTGTCGTTCCAGTCCCCCAATACCCAGCGTTCGCAACTGTGCCCATCTACGCAATGCTCATGGCGACCCTGGCGATGGGTGTGGCCGTGGATCAGGCGCGGGTAGCCATGTTCGCGCAGCAGCGCGGCGACCGCGGCATCGTTCACGTCCATGATCGCGCTGTCTTTGCTTTGTTTTTCGGCCGTGCTGCGCGAACGCAGTTGCGCGATGTAGGCCTTGCGTTCCGCCAGCGGCTTGGCGAGAAACTGCTGCTGGAAATTTGCGTCATCCACCTCGGCGCGATAGCGCTGATATTCGGTGTCGCCGGTACACAGCAGGTCGCCGTGGCTGAGCAGCGTCGGCGTGCCATATAAATCGATCAGCGCTGGGTCGTTCAGCAGCGTGGCCTGGCAGGCATCCGCCAGCGCCTCGCCCATCAGCAGGTCGCGGTTGCCGTGCAGCAAATAGACCTTGGTGCCATGCGTTTCGAGGCTGCGCAAGGAGGCGGTCACCTGGGCGTGAAAAGGGTCGTCCAGGTCGTCGTCGCCCGCCCAATAATCGAACAGATCCCCGAGGATATAAAGCGCTTCGGCCCTTCGACCGGGCTCTTGCGGCGCGAGTGTGGCGATGAACCGTTTGAACGCCGCCATGCTGTGCGGCTGGTCGGCGCCGAGATGCAGGTCGGAGATGAATAAAGAGTGGGGCATGACAAGAATCAGGAATCGGGGATCAGGAATCAGGAGGTGTAGTCGCTACGCAAATCATGCTTTGCAATAAACAAGCGCGGCGAAGCCGTACAAAAAACTGATCCCTGATCCCTGTTACCTGATTCCTGATTATTTTTTCACCACTTCCGCTTTGGTGATAACGACATCTTCCTCGGGCACATCCTGATGCCCGGCGCGGAAGCCGGTCTTGACATTGCCTATCTTGTCCACCACTTCAGTGCCTTCCACCACCTTGCCGAATACGCAGTAGCCCCAGCCGTCCTGCCCCGGGTAGTCGAGAAAATGGTTGTTTTTCGTATTGATGAAAAATTGCGCGGTAGCGGAATGCGGATCGGAAGTGCGCGCCATGGCGATGGTGTAGGTGTCATTGGTCAGGCCGTTAGCCGCTTCGTTTTTAATCGGCGCATTGGCCTTTTTTTGCTTCATGCCGGACTCAAAGCCGCCGCCCTGGATCATGAAGTTGGCAATCACACGATGGAAAATGGTCTTTTCGTAGAAGCCGCTGTTCACATATTCGAGAAAATTTTTGACGGTATCCGGGGTTTTTTCGGCATCCAGTTGCAACGTGATAGTGCCGAGATTGGTGTGCAGTTTGACCATGGTTTTCTTGCCTTGAGTTAAAGAATGTGAATTTTGCATCACGCAGCACAGCAGCACTGCGAAAAGAACGGTGAACAGGTGTCTCATGTTATGCGGCTCCTTCGTAAACGATCTGCCAGCGATTGTTCTGCTTGATCCAGTATTGGCGCTTCTTCATGCGGTTGGACAGGTTGCTGCTGTTGTAGTCCTGCTCGAAGTTGACCACCGCCATGTTGGGTTGCTCCGGGTAAGTGAATACGCTGACATTCGAGATATTGACCTTGATCCACGATTTTCCGCTGTTCACCAGTTGCTTCTGTTTTGCCCATGCCGTGAAACCCATGCTGTCGCTGGAAAAATTGCGCGAGTAGTGTTTGAGGTAAGTACCCGTATCCAGACTGGACCAGTCTTTGCGCCATTGCTCGACCCCCTGCAACAACGCGTCACGCTCGATCCTGTCTTGTCCGCTGACCCAATCTATCCGGTTGGTGATGATGACCGGGGTCACGCCAATTTGCAGGTATGGGGCGAGCTTATCCAGGTCGTCGTTTGCCAGCACCACGCAGCCATCGCTGGCGCGAGGCGGGCGGCTGTACGTATCGCTGGGCGTGCCATGCAGCCAGATACCTTTCCCGGTGCGCCCGTTTTTGCGATCCCATTCGTTCGGGTAGCTGAGCGGGTAGGCTCCGCTGCCGTACATATCGGCAAGCTCGCTCTTCGGCAATTCAGCCTTGACAAAATACACCCCGATGGGAGTGCGTTTATCGCCTTCGGAAAATTTTTCGGTGCCGAGCTTGCCGATGGTGATGTAGAAGTCCGCCACGTAACGCGGTTCACCTTTGACATTCTCATAGACGTACAGCGTGGAGCGGCTGGTATCCACCACGATGGCATATTTCTGTTGCGTGTCGAGTTTCCAGAGGTAGCGCGGGGAGAGTTTGCCGGAGAGGTGTGCCTGGACGCGTTGCAGGCGCACCCGCGCTTCGTCGCGCAAATCCTCGATCATGTCGCGCGGCGCGTTTGCCGCGCTGCCGAAATTATTGATTGCACCGGCGCGCGCCATCAGCAAATCGCCTTTGACCAGATAGGCCAGCTTGAAATTCGGGTTGACCCGCAACAAGTTGTCCACTTCGTTAAGCGCGATATCCAGCCGGTTGTTCTTGATGGCTTGCAGGCTTTTCGCCAACTGTGCCTCGGTGTTGTGCGAATCCGGCGCAGCGCACGCCACACCCGCCAGCAGGGCGCATAGCAATGAAGAAACCAGTACTCTGTATAGCATGATTACTTGGTGCGCTCCTCGAAGATCGACCAGTTACCGCCGGATTTCACCATCAACAGAGTCTTGTTGCCGGAAGTTTTCAGGTGTTTGGCCTGGTAAGACTGGCGGAATTTCACAGTGGCATGATTGCTGTCGCTGAAACTTACAGTCGCGTTGCTGATACCGACCTGGATGGATTGCGCATTGCTGATGCGCTCCTGGCGCGCCGCTTCCCAACCGGCGCGTTTTTCGCCGTCCGGTGTCTTGAAATCGGCGGCATAGAATGACAGGTATTTTTTCACATCCTTTGATGACCATGCGGCAGCCCATGCGTTGACGGCTTTCAATACTTCGGTGCTGTTGTCGGCTGCGGCAGATGCAACAGGTGGTGCATTCGCCTTGGCGGCGGGCGCTGCTGCCGGCGCCGGGATCGCACCCGCGGTGGCCGCTTGCGGCTTGGTTGCGCCGGCGATATCGGTGGCTACTTTGCCCGATGCCGGAGATTTGGCGCGGGCGCTGGCCGAGAACAAATCCTGAATCATCGCCAGCTTGGTCTTCGTGGTGGTATTGCTACGGTCAAGCTGCAACGCGCGGTCATAGGCCTGGCTGGCCATTTTTGCGTAAATATCACCAAGATTCTCGTGCGCGGTGCTATAGCTGGGGTGGGTGCGTATCGCCTTTTCCAGCGCCAGCTTGGCTTTGTCATATTGACCCTGGCTGTCATACAACACGGCCAGGTTGTTATAAGGTTCCGGCAACTCCGGATAGTCCTCGGTCAGTGCCTGGAATGTCTTGATGGCATCGGCGGCCCTGCCCAGTTCGGTGAGAATCAGCCCCTTCAAAAAGCGCGCTTGCGCGTCTTTCGGCTTGCCGGACAAAATACCATCCACCTTGTCCATCGCCTGGCTGTACTGTTTCTGTTTAAACAATTTGCTGGCGTCCTGAAGGTCATCGGCGAAAACGGCAAGGCTGGCGGTTAACAGCAGCGCGCCTGCAAGCTTTGCGGCGTAACGGCAATAGAAATCGGACATATTCATCGTGTTATCAATTTCTTCAACAAATCCTGAATCATTGCCAGCTTGGCCTTTGTGGTGGCGTTGCCCTGATCCAGTTGCAGCGCGCGGTCATATGCCTGGCTGGCCATCTTCGTATAAATGTCGCCAAGGTTCTCGTGCGCGGTGGCATAGCTGGGATGGGCGTGTATCGCCATTTCCAGCGCCAGCTTGGCTTTGTCGTATTGGCCTTGGCCGGCATACAGCACGGCCAGGTTGTTATACGGTTCGGGCTGCTCCGGATAGTCCTCGGTCAATGCCTGGAATATCTTGATAGCGTCGGCGGCATTGCCCTGTTCGGTGAGGATCAGCCCCTTCAGAAAGCGCGCCCGCGCGTCCTTCGGCTTGCCGGACAGGATAGCATTCACCTTGTCCAGCGCCTGGCTGTGTTGCTTCTGTTGAAGCAACTTGTTGGCATCCTGAATATCATCGGCATAAACAGCATGACTGGCGGTTAACAGCCATGCGGCGGCAAGCATGGCGGCATAACGGCAATAACGGTTAAACATATTCATCGTGTTATCCGGTTTCCTGGGTGCGCGAATTTCGATCAGCGGCGGATTCTACCAAAAAATCAGTGTAGTTACACAGTTTTGTAAGGGTTGATGGGCGGCTATTGAGGATCAGGATAGCGATGGAGCAGAGGCATTGGCCCGACCTCGCACCTCACAATCATCAATCTTCTGCACCCGGTGTTTTCAGGTAAAATTCGCGGCATATTTCGCCGATCCAATATAACACCAATCCAACCGAGAGCCAGAAAACCCAGCATGAGCGGCACAACACAACCCGTCGTTTCCCCGGCGCACATTTCAAATTTCATCCGCACCATCATCGATGCCGACCTGGCAAGCGGCAAGCACCGCAGCATCGTCACGCGCTTCCCGCCGGAGCCGAACGGCTATCTGCATGTCGGGCATGCCAAGTCGATCTGCCTGAACTTCGGGCTGGCGCAGGATTACCGGGGCAAGTGCAACCTGCGTTTCGACGACACCAACCCCGAAAAGGAAAGCGAGGAGTACGCGCAATCCATCCAGGACGACGTGCGCTGGCTGGGCTTCCGGTGGGACGGCGAGGTGCGCTGGGCGTCGGATTATTTCGAGCAGTTGTACCAGTTTGCCATTGAACTCATCAATAAGGGACTGGCTTATGTAGACGACCTGACGCCGGAGCAGATGCGCGAATATCGCGGCACGCTCACCCAATCGGGGAAAAACAGCCCGTATCGCGACCGCCCGGCGGCGGAAAACCTCGACCTGTTCACGCGCATGAGGAACGGCGAATTCGCCGACGGAAGCCGCGTGCTGCGCGCCAGGATCGACATGGCTTCGCCCAACATCAATTTGCGCGACCCGGCGATCTACCGCATCCGCCGCGCGCACCATATCCGCACCGGCGACAAGTGGTGCATCTACCCGATGTACGACTACACCCACTGCATTTCCGACGCGCTGGAAGGCATCACCCATTCGATCTGCACGCTGGAATTCGAGGATCACCGCCCGCTTTACGACTGGGTGCTGGATAACATCACCCTCCCCTGCCATCCCCGCCAGTACGAGTTCTCGCGGCTGGAACTGCACTACACCATCACCAGCAAACGCAAGCTGCTGCAACTGGTACACGAGAAACACGTCAGCGGCTGGGACGATCCGCGCATGCCCACCATCATCGGCATGAGAAGGCGCGGATACACCCCGGAAGGCATACGCGAATTTGCCAAACGCATCGGTGTTTCCAAGAGCGATAACATCGTCGACATGGCGATCATGGAAGGCGCGATCCGCGAAGATCTTGAAGCCCGCGTGCCGCGCGTGATGGCGGTCATCAACCCGCTCAGGGTGACCATCACCAACTTCGACGGCGCTCAAGCGCGCGAGGCGGATTTTCATCCGCAGCATCCCGAGTTTGGCAGCCGCATTGTGCCGTTCGGCAAGGAGTTGTTCATCGAAGCCGACGACTTTGCCGAAGCGCCACCGGCAGGCTGGCAACGGCTCACCATCGGCGGCGAGGTGCGGTTGCGCTACAGCTACGTGATGCGTTGCGACGAAGCGGTGAAGGATGCAACGGGCAAAATCGTCGAGCTGCGTTGCAGCATCGACCGCAACACGCTGGGCAAGAATCCGGAAGGACGCAAGGTGAAGGGCGTGATCCATTTCTTGTCGCGCGAACATGCGCTGCCCGCCGAGATCCGTTTGTACGACCGGCTGTTTACCGTGCCGGAACCGGACAGTGATCGGGGGGTTGATTTTTGCATGCACCTCAATCCGGCTTCGCTGAAAGTGGTGCAGGGCTGGGTGGAAAGTTGCGTGAATGGCGCGCCGCCCGAGACGCGCTACCAGTTCGAGCGCCTGGGCTATTTCGTCGCCGACCGTTGCGATCACCAGCCCGGAAAAAAACTGGTGTTCAACCGCACCGTAACGCTCAAGGATTCCTGGGCGAAGGAAGCGGGTAGCTCGTAGCCTGTGGCTTGTAGCAAAACCAGGTTCTGCTACAAGCAACCAGCTACAGGCTACAAGCTTAAAAGATTTATCAAGGTTAAACATGTTAAAAATCTACAACACGCTTTCCCGCGACAAGCGGGAATTCATCCCAATCACACCCGACGCCGTGCGCATGTACGTGTGCGGCATGACGGTGTACGACTACTGCCACCTCGGTCATGCCCGGGTGCTGGTGGTGTTCGACATGGCGTACCGCTGGCTGAAGGCGAGCGGCTTTGACGTAACCTACGTGCGCAACATCACCGACATCGACGACAAGATCATCAGGCGCGCGGCGGAAAACAAGGAATCCATCCATGCGCTGACGCAACGCTTCATCGCCGCGATGCACGAGGACGCCGATGCGCTGGGCGTGCAGCGCCCCGACCATGAGCCGTGCGCCACGCAGTACGTGCCGCAGATGCTGGAGATGATCGAAAAGCTGGAAGAAAACGGGCTGGCTTACCGGGCGGCGGACGGCGACGTGAACTACGCGGTGCGCAAATTTCCCGGCTACGGCAATCTGTCCGGAAAATCGCTGGAGGATTTGCGCGCCGGCGAGCGCGTCGATGTGACGGATGGCAAAAACGATCCGCTCGACTTCGTGCTCTGGAAGCACGCCAGGGACAGCGAATCGGACGAAGTGAAGTGGGATTCGCCGTGGGGCAAGGGTCGCCCGGGCTGGCATATCGAATGTTCTGCGATGGGCTCGGAAATTCTGGGGAAGCATTTCGACATTCACGGCGGCGGCGCGGATTTACAGTTCCCGCATCACGAAAACGAGATCGCTCAGAGCGAAGGCGCGCACAAATGCCGCTTCGTGAATTACTGGATGCACAACGGCTTCGTGCGCGTGGACGAGGAAAAAATGTCCAAGTCGCTCGGCAACTTCTTCACGATACGCGAGGTGCTGAAGAAATACGATGCCGAAGTGGTGCGCTTCTTCATCCTGCGCGCCCATTACCGCAGCCCGCTGAATTATTCCGACATGCACCTGGACGACGCGAAGGGTGCTCTGACACGGCTTTATACGGCGCTCAAATTCCTACCCGTTCGCCCTGAGCCTTCGACTACGCTCAGGACTAAAGGCCTTGTCGAAGGGGAACGGGGTGACGCGTCCGCCCATGCCACTTCGACGAACTCAAGACAGGCTTCGACAGGCTCAGCACGAACGGATTTGATGGACTGGAACGAACCGCACGCCCGGCGCTTCAAGGCAGCGATGGACGACGACTTCAATACGCCGGAAGCGGTGGCGGTATTGTTTGATTTGGCCAACGAAGTAAACCGCACCCAATCCGCAGAAGCTGCCTCGCAGCTCAAAGCTTTGGCGGGTGTGCTGGGTTTGCTGCAACGCGATCCGCAAGCATTTTTGCAAGGCGGCGCTGGCGAGGGTGGATTTGATGATACGGTGATCAGCGCGCAAATCGAAGCGCGTATCACTGCCAAAAAATCAAAAAACTTCGCCGAAGCCGACCGTATCCGCAAGGAGTTGCTGGAGACCGGTATCGTGTTGGAAGACAGCGCTATGGGTACGACATGGCGGCGTGTTTAAGGAAGTTGCCCTGCCGTGACCATCCGGTTGAACAGGATGTTGGGTGAAATCCAGATCACCATATCGTCGTAGCCATTCTGCACGAAATCATGGCTGACGAAATCGGTATCGCCATCGGTATTTTCCGCCTCGTCGGTTGAAGGTGTATTTGCCCAATTCGCGCCGCGCGAGACGATCACGGCTGCTGCATTGTTGGTCAGATTGGCGGTGCAGGCTCCTGTTGTGCAGATGCGCATCGTCCCTGCCGTACTCAAGGTGAAATGCGTTGTGCTGTCGGCAAATTCTTTGGTAACGGCGTACACCAGCACGTTGCCATAGGTGTCTTTTTCAGCTACGCCCAAATCCTTATAGGGCAGCGTGCCGATTTGCTGCGCGGCGGTTGTGCAAGCCGCCTCAGCAGTGCCATCGCCGTTGGAGTCCGGGCAAGGCAAGCGTTTGTTCGCGGTCGAGATAGCATACCCCAGCAGCGCGTCGCGCACTTCATCCATGTATTTGCGCGTCTCGTTCCTGCGTTGCTGATCCATCTGCCCGGATATGACGGGCAATAATCCGCCAAGCAGCAAACCCACGATAGCCAGCACGATGGCCATTTCGAGCAGCGTGAAACCGGCGTGTCTTGATAGGATAAATTTTTTCACTTGAACAGGACGCGGTCGTTGAACGTGGTGCTATCCGATTGCTGGATGTAGCTATCGGCTTGCGCCGGAAGCGCGGCGGACGGGTCGTTGTCGCCCTCCCAATAATTGGCGGGCAGGCTTTTTGCCGCCACAGTGCTGCGCGGTTGCCCGCCGTTAACGGGCGCAAGGCGCTTGCCTGATATCAGGACAACAAATTGCTTGTCGCCGGATGCAGACGGCGGATCGACCGTCAAGCAATTGCCGCATGCGGGTAGCGTAAGCGGATTGACGGGCTTGCAGGCATCGGCGAGACCGTACAACACCAGCTCGCGCCAGTTGTTCCACCAGCTTCCGAGATTGAGGTTGCAGTCTGCAGTCCAGCCGTTTTTCATTGCGCTATTGCTGCTTGCAAGAGTATTGCCAAAGTCGCTCGGTATACGCCCAAAACGCTGGTCTGCGACATCGTTGTAATTGCCGCTGGCAGACTGGCTCATCAGTGCCGCCCAAGGATAACGGCCATTATTTTGAGGATCGCTCGCGTAGCTTGCGAGGCAGGCGTATGCTTCGCGCAACACGCGCTTTTCCAGCAACGGCAACAAATCCTGATAGGCGATCACAATAAGCCGGTCATTGACGATGAGGTTGCCATTCGCATCGCTGGCATTGCCCTGAATGAAACCGTCGCTTGTCCCGTCCGAGAACGCCGCGTTATCTTCGTTGTAGCCTGTGTCGAGGTAATTGGCGGGTGTGTTCGACCCTGCTGTATCGCGGCTTTGCGGCGCTACGGCTCCCTGGCGTTGCAGCGCTTCGCCCGGGGCGATGACAACCGCGATGGCGCCGCCGGGGTTGAAAGGATCGGGATTGGTGCCGTCATTCAGGATCGCTCCCGCCGTACCACGTATGGTGATCGTGCCCAATGTGTCGCTGTTCAGCACGGCTGTCCGGGTGCTTTTCTTGAAATTATTCGAGACGGCGTACCACAACCTTTCGCCGCTACCGTCGCGCAGGTCGGGCAGCCCCAGGGTTTTCCACGGCAGGCGACCAAGCCGCAGGTTCTGCCCGGTGCTGCCGGATGCATTGCCGCATGAAGCTTCTGCTGTGCCGTCGTTATTCGTGTCGGGGCAAGGCAAGTCGCCGGGGCGCTCCGCTCCGCCGGTAAACTTGACGCTTGCCGCATAACCGATCAACGCCTCCTTCGCCTGCGCCAGCGACGCTGCGGTTTTTGTCTGGCGCTGGTTGTTCAAGTCGGCGAGGCTGAACGAGTTGACCAGCAATGCGGTGAAGCCGATCACCATAATCACCAGCATGACGATCAGCGCGGCGCCGCGTTGTGTTGTTCCAGCAAGGCAATGCGGCGGATGCATGGCGGCGCTACTGCCCCTGAGAAACCGGGCGCTCCGAAGCGGGCGGGTTGATGAGCACCCTTTGCCCGACCTTTACCTTGACCGGCTCAGATTGCACCGGCGTGGAGATCAACAGGCTTTCCGGCGCACGATCATCGTTCACGCCATCCGGCTGCGGCACGCCGTTGATCCAGACGGTGCGAGGCCCGCCGTGTTTCTGCACGATGCCGTTGACGGTTAGCGCCCGGCGCCCGCCATCGGAACCGGTGTGTTGCAATTTGCCCTGTTCCAGTTGCGCGCGTTGTTCCGGGGTGAAAAACAACCTGCCCAGATCTTCCGCATTGGCTATTGTTGCCGCGAGCAGCAGCGCTGCCAACGCCAGTTTCTTGGCGGTGCCGCAATTGCCGGTTTTGAGAGTTGCATTCATTGTGGCGTGCTCCGGTTCTTCAGCGTTATCCAGCCGCCGCTGCATTCGGCCTTGAGGCGTGAAGAGTTGTTTGAATCGGCGGTGCCGCGTTGCAGTGTGCAGCTCTCCAACTGGTAGCGGCCTTTGACCTGGCTGCGCAACGCGTCGAAAAAATTCAGCAGTTGCGCTTCGTGCAGCAAGTCGAAATGCAATTTCATTTCGCTGTAGCGGACATGGAAATTGCCGCTGTTTGCAACGGGTATTGCGGCATAGTTTTTTTGAGGTGCGATGTTGTAGCGGAAATCGGTTACCAGGTTTTGCTGGCGAAGCTTTTCAAACCCTTCTACCCAGTCCAGGCGCTGTTCATCGCCGATGATTTTATGCTCCTCCAGCGCGCCGTATTCGCCGGAATAAACCAGCATATTTTCCTGATCCTGGCGCGTCGCTGCCAACCTGTTTTGCGCTTCGTTCAGCAGGCGTTGCGCGTTGTGCCGACTTTCTTGCGCATGCTCCGCATACTGGCTGCTGCCGTATAAAACGGTAATGCCCGACAGTGCCGATGCGCAGGCCATCAGGACGCTGCGGCGTATCAGGGGAAAATCGGTTTTGAAGAATTTCATGCCGGTGTTTCCCGGACAAGCCGCAGGGAAAAATCGAGCGTTTTTTCCTGCGTTTCGCGCCGGCCAGCAATGCTGCCGCCGGAGCCGATATCCAGCGGCTTGTCCACGATGGTGACCCGATAGCCGGTTGCGCTTAATTCGCGTTGAAAACGATCCAGATATGCCAGCGCGGCACGGTAATCGCTGGCGAAGCCATGCAGGTTCGCCCTCAGGGTAATGGTTGTGGCGGTGTTGGCGGTGGCGGTGTTTTCTGTAACTGGAATCTGCCCGGTAACTGCGGCAGCGTCGTTGGTGTCCGATCCGGTTGCATTTATCCGCCAGTCAATATTGTCCAAATTTATTTGCGGAAAATGGTCTAGCACGGCGCTGATCGGTTTCAGGATGGCTTGAGGGTTGGGTGCATATCGGTCGAGTTTGCGCATGATCGTTACGCCGGCCTTCATATCCCCGGCGGAGGCGCGAGCACCGTGAAAAGCACCATTGACCTCCTGCGTGATTTGCCGGGTTTCGAGCAAGGCGCGTTGAGTCTGGATATTAAGGGAGTCGACCGCAGTCGCGTTGCCGTTGTTAAGCATGACATTTGCCGCACCCCACAACAGGCTGCCAACCAGAACGGCTCCGCTAAGCCGGTTGAGGGCGTTCCGCAGCCGCCACAGGCCGAAGTGATGCGTATGCGCGGCCTTCGCATAGTGGGTTTTGGGTGGCTTGGCCACCAATTCCCGCATGAAAATCTGGCTGGCATCCGAATCGGCGAAGCGGCAGTTGATCTTGAGCCGCATGGCGACCTCATCGAGACTGGCAAATTCATAGCGCATGCCGGCTTCTTGCGGAAGATTTCCTTGCAGCCCGGCAATATCGTCGCCGTGACCCATGATGCACACATCAAGGTTTTGCCCGTCCGGCAGCAGGCTCAGGCTTTTCAAATACTGGCAAGTGCGACCCAGTTCTTTTGCCACTGTCTCATGAAATGGGGATGCCGCATGGACTGGAGTCAGCCGGGAAACCTGCAAGCTGCGCTTGTTGAAATAGCTTTGGCGCAACCCGGCAGATTTTTCCCATGAAATGAGCAGCAGGTGATCCGAGGCATGATCCTTGACCAGTGAGGCGCTGACCTGAGGCACGGAATAAATTCCCGCGAGCGGGATTTTATGCGCCTGCATGATGTCCACCCATGGCGTGATGAGCGCGGGATTGGTCAATGCCGAAAACAGCATTTCATCGTCGCGCCGCCCGGTTTTTTGCCGTTGCAGCAGGGTGGCCAAATGGAATGGCGTGCCGCGATAATACTGGTCGAACTTGCGCTGCAGGAGCGCGCTTTGGCTGCGGCCGCTCAAATGCGGAATGGTTTCCTGGCGGAAATCTTCCTCGATTAAATCGGCCAGCAAATAGGCCGGGGATTTTACCGGCTGCAAAAAGGCCGCGAAGCCTTGGCGCCCCTCATGCGAATTGTCGAATTCCTGCTGCGAGGCAATCCTGTCGCCTTCCATCAGTTGCGCATGCAGCCGGTTGGCGCTCAAAAACAGCAGCAGACGGTGGTCCATCAGAATTTCACCTTGCCGATGATGTCGTAAATCGGCGACAGCACGGACAGCATCACCCAGCCGAGCAATGCGCCCAGGATGATGGTCATGGCAGGCTCGATCATGACCTGAACTTTTTTGATGGAATCCTTCACGTCGCGGTCGTAAAAATAGCCGACGTTGAGCAGCGCCTTATCCAGCGAGCCGGTAGCCTCGCCGACTTTGAGCATGCGTATCACCAGGGGCGGGAACATGCCGGTGTTCTGGAAACTCTGTGTGAGGTTTTTGCCGGATTCGATTTCATGCCTGATGTCGTCGAGGCTTTTGGCGACGGCGCTGTTGTTGGCCACATCGCGCGAATTGGCGATGCACTCGATGATGCTGATGCCGGAACCATACATCATGGCAAAAGTGTTGGCGAAACGCGCCAGGATAATCTTGCGCAGGATCGGGCCGGTGAACCACATTTCGAGCTTGAGCCGGTCGAATCTGTAGCGCATTTCCGGACTGGAGGCAATCAGCAATTTTGCGGCGATGAACGAGGCAACAGACAGTGCTATCAACGCATACCGGTAATCGGCAATAAATGCGGAAGCGGCAAGCAAGGCGCGTGTTTGCGCCGGAATTTCCTGCCCCATGCTTTTGATGAAGCCGACCAGTTGCGGCACCAGATAAATCATCAGGAATACCGTAATCGCCAGCACGACGCTGCCGACGAAGGCCGGGTAGAGCATGATGTTCCTCGTGTGCGAAGCCATCTCATCCTGCCACTTCAGCGATTCGGTGATGTGTCCGAATACCTCGGGCAAGTGACCGCTTTCTTCACCGGCATGGATCAGGCTGACCGAAATTTTGCCGAACGCATCCGGATATTGGGCCATCGCCTGGGAAAGTTTCTTGCCGCCTTCGATGGACTCGATCAGGCTCGCGATGATTTTGCGGAAATGCGCGTCGTGCATGGTGTCGCGCAAATCCCCCAGGCTTTCCAGCAAAGGCACACCGGCACCGGCAAGCTGTTCTAGGTTGAAGAAAAAAGTGATCAGTTCGGCACGTTTTATTTTGTTGCGCCATAACCGGATTTTGCCGCTATCCAATTTCGCATCAATCAAATCCAGCCCGCCGCGCTTCAACCGCAACTCCAGATCCACCAGATTGCCCGCGTCATGCAAACCCTTATGGCGCTTGCCTTGCCCGTCGATGGCGAGGTAGGAATAGAGCGTCATGCCGGATAATCTCGATCACTCAAATTCACCACGCGGCTGACTTCCAGCACAGACGTGACACCCTGCAAGATGCGCCGGATGCCATCTGCCGCCAGTGCGCGGAATCCTTTGGCAAGCGCGGCCTCGCGAATTTTCCGGGTGCTGGCGCGTTGCGCAACCAGATCGTCCAGATCGCGATCCATGTTGAGCAATTCCATGATGGCGAGCCTTCCCTTGAAACCCTGATGGTGGCAGACGTCGCAGCCGGTGGCGCGATACAGCACGATGTCCCGCCCGGCGGCGATACCCAGCAGCTTGCGTTCCGGCGCATCCGGCGAGTAGGGCGCCTTGCATTCCTTGCACAACACCCGCACCAGCCGTTGCGCAACGATGCCGATGATGTTGCCGGACAGGATATCCGGCAGGATGCCGATATCGAGCAGGCGCGGAATCGCGCCGATGGCCGAATTGGTGTGCAGCGTCGCGTATACCTGATGGCCGGTCATCGCGGCGCGAAACGCCATTTCGGCGGTCGGGTGGTCGCGGATTTCGCCGACCAGGATGATGTCCGGATCTTGGCGCATCATGGAGCGGATGCCGTTAACGAAATCAAGCTTTGCCGCCTCGTTGACCGAAGTCTGGCGGATCATCGCCATCGGATATTCCACCGGGTCTTCCAGCGTCATGATGTTGACCGACTCGGTGTTGGCGTGGTTCAGCACGGAATACAGCGTGGTGGTTTTTCCGCTGCCGGTCGGGCCGGTAACCAGCACTATGCCTTCCGGTTTGGCGATGACCGTCTTGAACAGACCGAGCGTCGCATCGTCCAGGCCGAGCTGGTCGAGCGGCACGATGCCTTTTTGCCGGTCCAGAATGCGCAACACCATATTTTCGCCATGCGTGGTGGGGTGCGAAGCCACGCGAAAATCGATCGGGCGTCCCGACAGGCGCAGGGAAACACGCCCGTCCTGCGGCGCGCGCGTCTCGGCGATGTTCATGTTGCCCATCACCTTCAGGCGCACCACCATCGACGGCCAGAAACTCTTGTGCAGGCTGCGCACCTGGCGCAGCACGCCGTCGATGCGGTAGCGGATGCGCAAAAAACTGCTCTCCGGTTCGAAGTGTATATCCGACGCGCCGTGCTGCACCGCTTCGGTGAGCAGCGCGTCGATCAGGCGCACCACCGGCTGGCTGAATTCATTTGCGCCCGATTGCAGCGCCTGATGTTCCATCTCGCCCGGCTCGATTTCGTGCAGGATGCCGTCGATGGAAAGCTCGAAGCCGTAGTGCTGGTCGATACCGCGCAGGATGTCGGATTCGCCGGCGAGCTGGGTGATCAGGCGATACTCATCCCCGAGCAGCGCGCGCACCTGATCCAGCGCGATGATATTGTCCGGGTCGGCAACCGCCAGAGTCAGCGTGCAGCCGGGCTGATCAAGCGCCAGCGGCAACAACTGGTAGCGGCGCGCAACTTCTTTCGGGATAAGCGCCAGCGCGGCGGGATCGATGATGACGGTGGCAAGGTCGACGCTATCCTGTCCGAGATTTTCCGACAGCACATCGCGGATGGTGGCTTCGGTCAAAAAGCCAAAACGAACCAGCAGCCTGCCCAAAGGTTGATGGGATTTTCCCTGCTCTTGCAGGGCGATGCGCAACTGGTCTTCGCTGATCACGCCCTTGTCGATCAAGGTGCGCCCCAGCGGTCGCCTGACATCCTCTTGCGTCTGCTCGATCCGGGTATCGCTCATGAGGAGGGCGGCTGGCAAAGGCGGCTAGATCGAGGAAAGAATCATTTCAGGGAACCTCTCAAGGGAGTCTCTAAAAGCTATTCAGATCGGCAAAACCTGCTCCGGCTGCACCGGCAAACAGCCATGCAACCCTACAAGTTGACAGTTATACCAGACAAGGCGGCAACTTCAAAGAACGGAGCCTGACGGTCATGGCACTCGGTTAAGCTCTCGCTGAGCATAAATGAGATCACGCGCAACTTGCCGTGGCATGGTTAACAGCGGAAGGTTCTTGGGCCGTCGTTTCTTCGCGCGAGGCTCGATTCGGCTTGGTCTGTGCGGCAACCGAAG
>JACREB010000129.1 GCA_016218475.1 Nitrosomonadales bacterium
CCGCCCACACGCGCAACGCGGCTTCATTCAGCCGACCGGACAGCGCTTGATATTTTGCTTCTATCGTCGTCATGTCACTCATATCTCCACGATAGAGGAATTGTCGCAATTGTTCAAGTTATTTTTGCTTAACTCCTTAGCGAGCGGCGAGCTCATCTTCACCGCCGATCAGCCACACCTTGGGCTGCGCCAGCACCCGCGTTACAAAAGCATTCTTTTGCTTGATGCGCCGCGCCAGTTCCTGCCGTGTATAGATGCTGGGATTCACCGTGCGCCCAAGCCGCGTAGCCGCCTCTTCCAGCGCGCCGAACAAATCGGCGTAGCTCAGGCTATCGCTCACCACCATCAGGTCAATGTCGCTTCCCGCCGTATCGTTGCGTTTGGCCACCGAGCCGAACACGAATGCCGCCGCGATGTTATCCGCAAACGGCAGCAGGACATCGCGCAGCGGTTCCGCCAGCCCCACCGTCTTTTGCACGATGCCACACAGTTCGGCAAACACCGGTGACTGCGGGTTTGCCTGATAGTGTTTCTGGTTGCCCACCCGTGTCACCGTCACCAGGCCGCTTTGCGCCAGCTGCGCCAGCTCGCGCTGCACCGCCCCGGAGCCGCCACCGGCCAGCCCGATCAGCTCGGTGGCGAAAAAACTGCGCTGCGGCTGCCCGAACAAAAACGCCAGCACGCGCTGCTGCGTGTTGGAAAACAGTGCGGCAGCCAGGCTGGTGCGCGGCGCGGCGGAAGCGGTTTTGGCTTTAATACCCATATTGGGCATCTTACTACCCATTTTGGGCATATTCAAGCCCCGGCAAACCAAGTCCAATATCCATCAGGCCATGTGTGGTGAACCCTTAGGGAAACTCTGAATAAGTCCGTTCGCCCTGAGCTTGTCGAAGGGCGGCTCATTTAACCCATTAAACTGATTAAGCCCTCCATTCATGGTTCGACAAGCTCACCACGAACGGAGGACTTAATCAGGCATTCCTTAGATAAGAGCGAACGGTTAAGTGAGTAGCCTAAACCCCTTGCTTCAAACTTGCCGAGATGAAATTGTCCAAATCCCCATCCAGCACACCCTGCGTATTGCCGACTTCGTAGTTGGTGCGCAGGTCTTTGATGCGCGATTGATCGAGCACATAAGAACGAATCTGGTGTCCCCAGCCGATGTCGGTCTTGCCGTCTTCCATCGCTTGTTTCTCGGCGTTGCGCTTGCGCAGCTCTTCTTCGTACAGGCGTGATTTGAGCATTGCCATCGCTTCGGCGCGGTTACGGTGTTGCGAGCGGTCGCTCTGGCATTGCACGACGATGTTGGTGGGGAGGTGGGTGATGCGCACTGCGGAGTCGGTCTTGTTGATGTGCTGTCCACCAGCTCCGCTGGCTCGGTAGGTATCCACGCGCAGGTCGGCGGGGTTGATCTCGACTTCGATGGAATCGTCCACTTCGGGATACACGAACACGCTGGAGAACGAGGTGTGGCGGCGGTTTCCGGAGTCGAACGGCGACTTGCGCACCAGCCGGTGCACGCCGGTTTCGGTGCGCAGGTGGCCGTAGGCATAATCGCCGATCACCTTGAGGGATGCGCCCTTGATGCCCGCGACTTCGCCGTCGGATTGTTCCAGCACTTCGACCTGGAAGCCCTTGCGTTCGCAGTAGCGCAGGTACATGCGCAACAGCATCGAGGCCCAGTCCTGCGCTTCGGTGCCGCCCGAGCCGGACTGGATATCGACGAAGCAGTTGTTCGGGTCCATCGGGTGGGCGAACATGCGGTGGAATTCCATCGTGGCGACGCGCTTTTCGATGTCCTGGATGTCGGCGGCGGTGGCTTGCAGGCTCTCGTCGTCGTTCTCCGCTTTCGCCATCTCTAACAGATCGGCGGCATCGGAAAGATTTTGCTGGATTTGCTTGAGACCGTGTACCACGCCTTCGAGCATTTTGCGCTCGCGCCCCAGCTCCTGCGCGCGCTTGGCATCCTGCCAGATCGCGGGGTCTTCGGCGAGTTCGGATACTTCGGTCAGGCGTTCCTGCTTGGTATCGAAGTCAAAGATACCTCCGTAATTCCGCGCTGCGCAGACCTAGGTCTTGCAACTGGTTGGACAGGGCGTTGAGTTGTTCGGCTTCCATTATTTTGTCGTTGTCGCGTGCTGAAAGGGCGCAATTATAGCGCAAACAGGCCGACAAACACGCCGACGGCCATCGCCGCAAAGCCTATGGCAACCCATTTTGCGAGCCGCCTGCCACCGATGAACGCAACCATGCCGAGCTTGAAGGCGAGGTTGGAAACAAAGGCAATTGCAATCGCCGTGATGGTTTGCTGTTCGCTCAACTGGCCGAGGTTGAACAGCCGCAGGCTGGACAGCGTGATGGCGTCCACGTCGGTCAGCCCGGATACGAGCGCGACGATATACAGCCCCTGGCTACCGGCGATATCCGTCATCCAGGCCGCGCCGAGCAGCACAATCACATACAGCAGGCCGAAACCGATTGCTGCATGCAGCTCCGCCGGGTTGGCAGTTTCGGGGATATATAGCTCGGAGGCCACCTCGGCCTTGCGCCAGATGTAGAAAACGGCGATCAAACCGCATACCAGGCCACCGAGCAGGACGGGTGCCAGGCCAGGCAGGATGCCGAAAGCCACGACAGAACTGACGACGATCAGCCGCACCAGCACTACCAGGCTGGCAATCAGGATCACCGAGGTGGCGAGCTTTTCCATGGTGGTATCGCTCTTGCCGTGTTTTGCGTAGATCATCGTGGTGGCCGTGCTGGAAACGAGGCCGCCGAGAAACCCGAGCAGCGGGGCGCCGTAGCGGCTGCCGATGATATGCAATGCCGCATAGCCCGCGATGCTGATGCCCGATATCAGCACCACCATCAGCCATGCCTGATGCGGGTTGAAAGCATCGTAGGGGCCGTAATTCTGGTTTGGCAGGATAGGCAATATGATGAAAGTCAGCACCGAGAACTGCAATACGGCGACCAGGTCGCGGCGCGTCAGCCGTTGTGTCATGCCGCGCAGTTCGGGCTTGAAATAGAGCAGGATGGTGATGCCGATTGCCAGCATCACGGCGAGCCTGGTAAGGTCGTACCAGACCATCGCACCCAGCCCATAGCAAAGCAGCAGCGAGATTACCGTGGTGGTGCCGGGGTCGTTATCCTGGCTGGGCGCGTTAAGGTAAGCGGCAACGATCATGGCGGCCACCGCGAGCAGGCCGGCAATCAGTATCCATGTGGTGCCGAGTTTGCCGGAGAGCAGCGCGGACAAAGTGCCGAACACCGCGACCAGTGCGAAGGTGCGCAACCCGGCCTTGGCTGACGGGTTGCGTTCGCGTTCCAGCCCGATCAGCAGGCCGATAGCGAGGCTGGTGAGAAATTGCGGCAAGGCTTCGATGCCGTTGCTATGCAGAAAAGTGGTTTCCATTATTTTTTCACATCCCGCCAGTGCCGAATAATAAGTTGCAAACTCTGTGTGCCATTGTATTCATTGACGCTCAGGCTGTACACGGCATGTATTTGTTCGGGCAATGGTTCGTTGTGCCCGAAGAGTATGGCTTCGATGAGTTTGCCCTGCAAACTCAAGCGCAACTTGAGATGTTTTTCGCCGACCACGCGCTGGTTTTGCACGGCGAAGTTGTCGCTGAATTGCGGGGCGGGGAAGCCTTGGCCCCACACTTGTTCATCCAGCAAACGCGCCACGCCCAGATTCATCTCGGCATGTTCCAGCGCGCCGTCTGTTTCGATGCGTTGTGCCAGGTCGTCCGCGCTGAGCAGTTCGCCGGAAACTTGTTCGAAGGCGGCGGCAAAATTTTCAAAATCGGCCTCGGCGATGCTCAAGCCCGCAGCGGCTGCGTGCCCGCCGAATTTATTGATCAGCGCGGGATGGCGTTTGCTGACCAGATCCAGCGCGTCGCGCAGATGCAGCCCCGCGATGGAGCGCCCCGAGCCTTTCAATTCACCGTCGCTGGAGCGCGCGAAAGCGATTACCGGGCGATGAAATTTATCCTTGAGGCGCGAGGCGAGGATGCCGATCACGCCCTGATGCCAAGTTTCGTCGAACAATACCAGACATGCCCCGTAGGGTGCGTTCCACGCACCATGGTGCGTGGAACGCACCCTGCGATTGATCTGCTCCAGCGCTGCCAGCGCGCTGCCCTGCATGTCCGCTTCGATGCCGCGCCGCTCGCGGTTGAGGCTGTCCAGTTTTGCTGCGATTTGCATCGCGGTCACGGCATCATCGGCCAATAAACAATTGATGCCCAGGCTCATGTCATCCAGCCTGCCAGCCGCATTCAGGCGCGGTCCGACGGCAAATCCCAAGTCCCGGCTGGAAGCGGTTGCCGGATTTTTTTTAGCCACTTGCAACAGCGCGTTGATACCGGCGCAAGCCCGCCCGGCGCGGATGCGCTGCAGGCCTTGTTGCACGAGGATGCGGTTGTTCTGATCCAGTTTGACCACATCCGCGACCGTTCCCAGCGCGACCAGGTCGAGCAGTTCAACGAGCTTCCGTCCCCTGTCCTCTGTCATCTGTCCTCTGGCCCGCAGTTCCGCGCGCAACGCCAGCAGCACATAAAACATCACGCCCACCCCTGCCATGTTCTTGTCGGGAAATGCGCAGCCGGGCTGGTTGGGGTTGACGATGCAGGCCGCATCCGGCAGCGTATCGCCGGGCAGGTGATGGTCGGTGACAAATACCTGCATACCCAGCCGATTGGCCTCTGCGACGCCCTCGACGCTGGCGATGCCATTATCCACGGTCAGCAGGATGTCGGGTTTGTGTTCCGCAGCTAGTTGCACGATCTCTGGTGTCAGTCCATAGCCGTATTCAAAACGGTTCGGCACGATAAAATCGATTTGCGCACCGAAGGCGCGCAACCCGCGCACCGCCACTGCGCAGGCGGTCGCGCCGTCGGCATCGTAGTCGGCGATGACCAGAATTTTTTTTCTTGCAGCAATCGCATCAGCCAGCAATCCGGCCATTTGATGAACATTTTTCAAGTTGTCGAACGGCAGCAGCGCGGCCAGCGAAGTGTCCAGTTGCTTGCCGTCGGTGATGCCGCGCGCCGCGAAAACTTTCGCCAGCGCCGATGGATAGCCGCTGTCGAGCAAGTGCTGCACGGATGATGAGGGAATACTGCGCGGGGTGATTTCTGGCATGGGGATAGTATAGCTGGTAGCGGGTAGCTTGTAGCGGGTAGCCAATCAAAGCGTGCGTTTTTCGCCCAGCCTTTAATTGCTACAAGCTACCCGCTACTGGCTACGAGCTTTATTGCCGCCTCGTTTTTTTTGGTCAGTTGCGCTAGAATTGCGCCCACTTTTAAAGTTGGGTGTGGACAATCGTGGCATTGATAGTACAGAAGTACGGCGGTACATCGGTCGGCAATCCCGACCGCATCAAGAACGTGGCGCGGCGCGTCGCAAAATTCAAGGCTCTCGGGCATCAGGTGGTCGTGGTGGTATCCGCGATGAGCGGCGAAACCAACCGGCTGATCGCGCTCGCCAGGGAAATTCAAAAACACCCCGATCCGCGCGAACTGGATGTGATCGTATCCACCGGCGAGCAGGTCACCATCGGCCTGCTGGCGATGGCCCTCAAGGAACTGGGGATAAAAGCCAGGAGCTATACCGGCGGGCAGGTCAGGATTCTGACCGACAGCGCCTTCACCAAGGCGCGGATCGTTTCCATCGGCGAACAGAATATCCGCGCCGATTTGGCGAACAGTTGTGTGGTGGTAGTGGCCGGTTTTCAGGGCGTGGACGAACAGGGCAATATCACCACGCTGGGGCGCGGCGGCTCGGATACCACCGGCGTGGCGGTTGCAGCCGCATTGAGTGCCGACGAGTGCCAGATATACACCGACGTGGATGGCGTTTACACCACCGACCCGCGTGTGGTTCCAGAAGCGCGCCGTTTGAAGAGCATCACCTTCGAGGAAATGCTGGAAATGGCCAGCCTCGGCTCCAAGGTTCTGCAAATCCGTTCGGTGGAATTCGCCGGAAAATACAAGGTCAAGCTGCGCGTGCTGTCCAGTTTTGAAGAAGATAGCGAAGGCACGCTGATTACTTTTGAGGATGACAATAAAATGGAACAAGCCACTATTTCCGGGATCGCGTTCAACCGCGATGAAGCTAAAATCACCGTGCTGGGTGTGCCGGACAAACCCGGTATCGCCTATCAGATACTGGGGCCGGTCAGCGATGCCAACATCGACGTGGACATGATCATCCAGAACGTCGGTGTGGATGAGATGACGGACTTTTCCTTTACCGTACACCGCAATGAATTCGGCAAGGCGATGGATATCCTGAAAAACAAGGTGCAGCCGCATATCGGCGCGCGCGATGTCATCGGCGATAACAAGGCGGCCAAGGTTTCGGTGGTCGGTGTCGGGATGCGCTCGCATGTCGGCATCGCCAGCAAGATGTTCCGCACCCTGGCGGAAGAGGGTATCAACATCCAGATGATCTCCACATCGGAAATCAAGATTTCCGTGGTCATCGACGAAAAATATCTGGAACTCGCCGTGCGTGTGCTGCACAAGGCGTTCGATCTCGATCAGGAGAATGCCTGACAAAAGCGTATAATTGTTTGACCTTTTAGACCCAGTACATTACTATGCGCCGCCTTCGGAGAGGTGGCCGAGAGGTCGAAGGCACGCCCCTGCTAAGGGCGCATACGAGCTTAAACTTGTATCGAGGGTTCGAATCCCTCCCTCTCCGCCAGGCAATATTATTAACGTCGCAACAATACACCGCGCCCGTAGCTCAGCTGGATAGAGTACTTGGCTACGAACCAAGGGGTCGGGCGTTCGAATCGCTCCGGGCGCACCAAATTCAGTAGTGGGAACAATCGCTTAGCGCTAACACGCTAGGCGATTTTTCTTTTCAGCAAGGTCATTGCCCGACTTTGCCCGGCAAACACGGTTGGCAGCCTCAAGCAATTCCTCAATCTCGGGCGCGGAATAGTGCGACGTGATGTCGCCATTCTTGTGCCCCAGCAAAACCTTCCGTGTTTCCAGTGGAACGCCTGCCGCCCTGAGTCGCCTGCCAAACGTGTGCTTCAGATCGTGTACCCTGACATTGGCAAGGCCGGGCATGGCTGATTCCATGAATTGCTTCAACTCATCGGTAATCAGAATCCCGCGCTGGCCTTCTCGCAACAACTCCGGCGGAATGCGCTTGCCCGTAGCCTCGTACAACTTCATCGCTGCCCGAACCCGCGCTTTGCCCCATGCCGAATTGTTGATGCTGCCAACCGGTTCGCCCGCAAAAGTAAAAACCCGTTCCGGATGTTTCCCCCGGCAGCTTCCCACCACAGAGCAAGCCACGTCATTCAACACGACCAACCTGTCCTCACCGTTCTTCACGCCTGAATTTCCAGTTCGACCGCCAAAATCCGCCGGGATCAGAAACACGCTGCCGCCCAATTCCGGCACTTCGATCTCCCAGTCCCAGCGCAGGTGACAAACCTCCTGCTCGCGTGTTCCCGTGTTGACCTTGAACAACGCCATTTCTGCCAGATGCGCGGGCAACTCCTGAAACAACACGCTTTGCTCATCCCATGACAGCGGATAGGGCTTGCGTGCATCGTGAGTGGATTGCATGGAAAGCAGCGGCGGTGTTTCCAGCCACGTCAGCCCATACTCATCCCGCCACTTCCGTGCTGCCAGATTCAGAATCCTGCGCACAATGCTCAGGGCGTTGTTGATGCTCTTCGACCTGGTGCCTGATGCGCGTCTGGCGGCGATATACGGTTGCAGCGTGCCGTCGTGCAACTTGCTCAATGACACTTCCCCGATAAAAGGGTCAAGCGACTGAAGCATGTAAGCATCCGTAACGATGGATGCCTTGTGCTGATTCTCAGTCAGATACTTTGTTGCCGCGACTCGGAAGATGCGGTCAGGCCGTACACCATAAACCGTTGCCTGGCGTATTTCCTCTAAACGGCGGGCTAAGTATCTTTCCGCTTCGATTGGGTCGCTTGTTCCACAGCTTTCATAAATCGAACGACCGTTGACGACCTTCTCGATATGCCAGACGCCCCCTGGCTTGTTGGGGCGCCTGCGGAGCCCCGTTGTGTTTCTTCCCATTGCTCGTCTCCTTCTTTGCAGAGAGCGCCGGGCTGACCGTTGCGGCGCTTATATTCCTCCCACCATTTGTCCAAGTCAAATCGGTCATATCCCAGTCCCTGCACGCCGATCGGCACGGCGATCAAGTGCGGCTTCACCTCCCGATTGAAACGATTTCGATCCATGCCGAGATAGACGTGTGCATTCCTGGCGCGAATTACGCGCGGCATGAATTCCATGCGGTTTGGTTGCGTGCTGTCGCCCATGGCGAGACGTTGAGGGAGTAGTTGCCGGAATAAATATGGGACAGTGTCAGTGTAGAGATGCGCTGGCGCGGGAACGATTGAAATGCGTCATTTCAGGACGCATTTCCGACACTGGCGTTGGCGTGTGGCGGTTAGTTTCCCAAGCTGGAATCCGACTGCCATGACCAAGCCCATCAAGCTTTACCTCAAACGAATTCAACAGCTACGAGGCTATCAACGCGGCGACCCGCTTCCCCTCTGGCCGGAAGAAATCCGCTGCGCGCCGAACTGGTTTTTACGCAGTGCGTTGTTCAATGCGTGTAACCGCAATCAGAAGCGACGATATTTGCGGCAGCAAAAGAGGTAAAACCCGCAGCCGCGCTGCATTTTTACACACACGCGTTCCAGAGCGAAAATTAGATGGAAGTTTCTTATTCCGGCATAGAGGTAAGGAATACACTTTTGATGCCGGCGTCAGTCAATCTTTGCGTAAGAAGATTTTAGAATATAAAAGCGCCTTCACGGAGATCGCCGGAATACTTGAGCCGACGTGATAACGCATGTACGAGAGATCGCGTTTGCCAGCGGCACGGAACAATCGCAGAATATTTAGATTAAGCGGAACTCAATTATCATGGAATGGGATCGAACTGAAGTTGAAGCGACGGTTGCTGATTACTTCCATTATGTTGATTCTGGAATTGTCAGGCCAGTCTTATAACAAGACAGCGCACCGCCGAGGATTGCTCGCAAAACTCAATAACCGAAAAGAAAGTGCCATTGAGTTCAAGCACCAAAACATTAGCGCCATCCGCTGATTCCGTATATACGAAGCAAGGTGTCCAATATTTCGTGCCACTCATAGGTAGTTTGATTGATGTATATTGTAAATGTATTAATTCACCGTTTGGGTGAATTGTCACGCTTTAAGGCTATTGAAATAATATACTAAAAGCACTATAGTTCAATTTAATGATGAACTAATGCGTAGTTAATATACCAATGGATGCACTTACAGGCATAGGCAAACTGGATCGGGAGCGGCTGGCGGCTATCCTTCGCGGGACGAAGGGTACGGTTTCGGTTGCCCAGGCGTCGGCCATTCTGGGGGCGAACTCGTCCGATGCGGCCAAGATGCTATCGCGCTGGAACAAGAAGGGCTGGCTGTCGCGGGTAAAGCGCGGCATTTATGTGCCGGTGCCATTGGAGGCGAGCAGTGCTGATGTTTCTTTGGAAGACCCGTGGCAAATCGCCGCTACCCTGTATTCGCCCTGTTACATCGGAGGTTGGAGCGCAGCCGAGCATTGGGATCTGACCGAGCAGTTGTTCCGCACCACGGTGGTGGTGACGCAACTTACGCCGCGTGACCGCAATCCGGCCATCAAGGGAACGAACTTTCTGCTCTGCACCATCAGCGAAAAAAGGATGTTCGGTCTCAAGACAATCTGGCGCGGACAGGTGAAGCTGTCGGTTTCCGACCCGACGCGGACGATCCTCGATATGCTGGCAGAGCCGCGCCTGGGCGGGGGTATCCGTTCGGTGGGAGACATGCTGGTGAACTATCTGCATTCCGAAGCGAAGAATCTCGATCTGTTGATTGGCTATGCAGAACAGTTGGGTAACGGCGCAGTGTTCAAGCGCCTGGGTTTTCTGCTTGAGCAGCATGCGCCGGATGAACAGGGCATCATCGGGCAATGCGCCCAACGCTTGACCAAAGGGAATGCGCGCATTGATCCGAAGCAACCCGCAGAGCGGCTGATTTCGCGCTGGCGGCTTTGGGTGCCGAAAGGCTGGCTGAAGGGGGCGGCATGATAGATCGCCAGGAGCTTACCGATTTGGCGCGGGAGCTGTCGCTTTCGCTGCCGGTGGTGGAGAAGGACTACGTGCTCGGCTGGTTGCTGGCGGGCATTTCCGCCAATGAATCGCTCGCGCAGCATTGGGTGTTCAAGGGCGGGACTTGTCTCAAGAAGTGCTATTTCGAAACTTACCGGTTTTCGGAAGACCTCGATTTCACCATCACTGAGGAAGCGCAGATTGATGAAGGATTTCTGCTCGCCGCCTTCCGCGAAATTTCGGCGTGGATTTACGAAGAGAGCGGTATCGAAATACCCGCCGATCAAATCCGCTTCAAGATCGCCGACATCCTCGGCGGAAAATATGCCGAGGGGCGCGTGTACTATGTTGGGCCACTGCAACAGCGGCGCAATCTTGCGCGCATCAAGTTTGATCTGACGAGCAAGGAAAAACAGGTGCTGGTGCCGGAAGAGCGGGAGGTTCATCACCCGTATTCTGATCGGCCTGAAGCCGGGATTCATGTTCTGAGTTATTGCTTCGAAGAGGTTTTCGCGGAAAAAGTCAGAGCCTTGGCGGAACGCGAGCGCCCCAGAGATTTGTACGACGTGGTACATCTCTACCGGCATGATGAAATCCGCCCGGATCGTTCGGTGGTGATGAATACCTTGCGGGAGAAATGCGCCTTCAAGAATATTCCGGTGCCGAACAAGGACTCGCTGATAAGACCTGATGCACGGGAAAAACTGCTGGCCGAATGGGAAGACATGCTCGCGCATCAATTGCCGGTGTTGCCGCCGTTTGAACAGTTCTGGAATGAATTGCCGCAGGTGCTGGACTGGTTGTATGAAGTGGCGGAGAAGCCTGTGCTTGAAGGCATGCAGATCGGGGAGGCACTCGACGAGTCGTGGCATCCGCCCGCCATGGTGCAATCATGGAGAGTTGCAGTTCCGCTGGAATCAATCCGGTTCGCGGCGGTCAACCGACTGTGCGTCAATCTCCATTATCAGAATAGCTGGAGGCTCATCGAGCCGTATTCCTTGCGCCGGAGTAGCGAAGGGAACCTGCTTCTTTATGCGACAAAACATGAGACCGGTGAAGCACGCTCGTACAGGGTTGATCGAATACAGGGTATAGAGGTAAGCACGACTTCCTTTGTTCCGAGATACGTGGTCGAGCTGACACCGGCAGGGCCTCTACATGCGCCTGCGCTCTCACAACGTGTGTCATTGCCGACTCGCCCCGTTATTCCATTTCCATTTTGAAGAGACAATAATCCGTAGGTCGTGCTATGCACGACAGCTTTATCTGGCGGGCAAAGCCCGCCCTACGAAAATGCACTTCTAATTTAGAATTGGAATTACTACGCGAACCAGATTGGTAAGCCTCGCCGGGCCTTCTTCCGGCAGCGGGCCAACACACGTTTTCAGATGCAGTGTGTGCGGAAAATTATTCAGGCGAAAAACCTACGATGCCACACTGAACCCGCACAAGGACAAGCAGGGACATCCCTGTTATGGCAGGTTTGGCACGTTCGTAAAGACGGAATATTGAGCGATGTCTGCGGCAATTTCCTTGCGGGACTTTTGCGGGACTCGGTAGTGCTTCGTTGTGCATTGTGGGGCATGGATGCAACGGCCAGTCCCGCACGCGGTTAATAAAATCAATATGTTGCGCTTAAAAAGTTGCCTACGAACCAAGGGGTCGGGCGTTCGAATCGCTCCGGGCGCGCCATATCCAGAAAAGGCTTATTTCTTAAAGGGAATAAGCCTTTTTTCTTTGCCATCTGACCAGATAAAACTGGGCACTGCTGATGATTATTCCCATATGGGTATAATGCGCCCATGAACAAATCTCTGTTTAAGCCACTGGAATGGGTGGCGTCCTCAAAGAAAGATTTATTGTCCATGCCGCCAGATGTGGCAGATGTGTTTGGATATGCGCTCCACTTGGTGCAACAGGGCGGGAAGCACGCACAGGCTAAGCCGATTATGTAACTGTGGTGTTTGCTTGATTGCCAACCTGCGTCAAGGTAACAAAACCGTTGTTTCGTTTATGAGAAAAGCGGTTATCCTGAAAACCGCAGATTCAGACACCCAGGTGCAGCCTTATCGCTGCATCCACCGCCCGCGACTGTTCTTTATCCAGTTTCCCGATTACGTTGCCGGTTATCCGTTCCTTGGCAATGGTGCGGATTTGTTGCGCCTGAATCTTGGAATCTTTGGGCAAGCCAGATTCGACAGCAGCAAGTAAGACCTCGAACGGGTACACCCGCGTTACATTCGAAGTGATGGGCAATATCGTGATTGTGCCGGATGCGCGGTTATTGGCATTGTTGCTTACGATCAATACCGGACGATGCTTGGCAGTTTTTGAGCCTCGTGCCGGATTCAGGTCGGCAAACCAGATTTCACCACGCTTCATCGTTCAATCCATCCGCAATGGCGATGTCAAAATCCTGATCGGTTTCGCGGCTGGCTTCCCGGTATGATGTTTCCAGATCGCGCTGGCGAAGCAGCTCCAGTGCTTCACCGATGACTTGGGAACGGCTCTTGATGGCGTGTGCCGTGCGGTATTGCTCGATAAATCCTATCAACCCTGCAGGAAGGGAAACAGATAATTTCTCGGCATACATGGTTGTTGCTCCGTTTGGTAAGAATTAAATTGCTACCAATATAGCGCAACAACGGTGCGATATGCAACTGTTAGGAGTTAAGCAAAAATAACTTGAACAATTGCGACAATTCCTCTATCGTGGAGATATGAGTGACATGACGACGATAGAAGCAAAATATCAAGCGCTGTCCGGTCGGCTGAATGAAGCCGCGTTGCGCGTGTGGGCGGC
>JACREB010000125.1 GCA_016218475.1 Nitrosomonadales bacterium
GGCACAGCAGGCAGTTATTCAGCATTTCGTCTACAATCTTCCTTGCATGCATGATCCACCTCCATCAACGTTTGGTCACCGATATGGAGCCTATATCGGCATCATGCATGCTGTTCTTGACGCTTAACTTGTTGATCCTAATTTGGTATTTGAGGGGAAACCTCAGAAACCTCAGAGAAACCTCAGGGTCAGACCACGGATATGCCTAAGGATCAGAAATTTTCCGGCCACAATCTGGCTGTATGCACTATCGCCAAAATCTGTATCTCTTCCGATTCGATGCGATAAGCAAGCATGAACGGGAAGCGGCCAACGGTTAATTCGCGGGTTCCGGCGATTCGACCCAACCTGCCGATTTGAGGATTTTGCGGTAGCGTTTCAGCCGCCTTGCGGATGAGCAGGATGACGCGTCTTGCTGCCTGCAGATTTTCTTGTGCGATTTAATCGTGAATCTCCGCAAGATCCAGTTTGGCTCGCGTGGTGTAGCGCAGTTTCATGTGCGTATATCAGTATGCTTGAGGTTCAGTGTAGCGCGCGAAGAACGCCTCCATCTCTTCGTCCGTCACAAACTCGCCGCGTTGCGCCTGCGCCAGCCCTTCCTGAATGCGTCCGATGATGCGGCACTGCTGCGCCAGGTACAGCGTCACCGCCTCGTTTGCCAGCTCGCTTTCACTGCGGTGGATTTCTTCCGCCAGATGGTCGAGCTGCATTTTCAATTCTGGCCGGATTTCAAGGATGGCAGCGCTCATGGGATGCTCCGAAAAAAATTAAAGGTTCCAAGCTCGAATTAAATCCACGCTCACACTACACGGGCGAATGTGATTTGAGCCAGTCGCGCAGTGCCGCGTTCATGCGCGTTTGCCAGCCTGCGCCGGAAGCGCGGAATGCTGCCAGCACATCGCTGTCGATGCGAATCGCCACTTGCTTTTTTGTACCGGAACCCGCCGGGCGACCACGCTTGCCGCGAGACGATTCAATCGCAGCTTTCAACTCTTCCGCCGTAGCCGGGCGGTCGTCTTCATCTTTGCCGTTCCATACGAAATTTTTTTCAGGCGGGATAGCACGTACCGCCGCCAAAACTTCCTTACGACTCATTGCATTCGTTTTCGAGCCAGCCATCGTACACCTCACGTTCTTTGTCGCTTGCAGGGCGAAAGCTGATAACGCGCGTCGCACCGTCGCGCTCGGTATGAACCACCGTCAGCACCGCCAGAAAGCCCAGCACATAGGAAATTGACTGCACACGAGCTTCACCGCCGCGCACTACCGGAACATCCAGTCGGTAACGCGAATCCAGCACCTCACTGGCATCGGCGAAATCGAAACCATGCTTGCGAAGATTCTCGCTACGCTTGGTTTCATCCCATATAAGTTTGGTTTCCACGCGAATAATTGTATATGCGTTAATTGTGACAATCAAGCATTATTTCGTAGGTTTGACATCATTTGACGTAACTACTCAGGTCAGTCGGGCTACACCTCTCCTCCCCCTTCAAGGGGGAGGCCGGGAGGGGGATGGGGGGTGAAATCCCGCATAATCGTGCGCCAGCACAAACTGGCAAGTGATAGTCGGTGAAAGTCCGATACAAGAAAGGAGTAGCGAACCGTCTTGACCCCGAGTCATGCGTTGCACATCGCGAGGTGTGGGGCGAAGCGTTGACAGGGGACACCGACAGGCCAGCCATTGAGCCGCGAAATGGGTAAATCCGGGATGCCGATGCCTTGGTTATGGACAGAAGGCAACACGCAGCGGGGCGCCAGGCGCGAGCCCTGCTGTGATCCTGCGCGGTCGGAGACCCTGAGCATGTCGGGAAGTTGCTTGCACAGGAGCTGGGAGGTCTCATCGGTGTCCGACGGAGCATTGTCGGACGGGGCAGGGAAGGGAAACCGTAATCCTGCCATCTACGCCGTTGAGAAGTCGGATACCCCCATAGTATCGAAGAAGCCTCCGAACAAAGACCGTCCGGCGGAGGAGGTGGAGAAAAGGGGGGTAGCCAAGGGGAGTGTTGTTGAATTTCCCACTTGCCGGACATAGAGCCGGAAAATAAGTGTCGATGGAATTCAGCGGCGCACGTGATGTCGTCAGACGGGATCAGACGATGATGTGTCACGGTATTCACCCGAGGCAGGAGCCTTGTGCGGTAACTCCGCTCGCAGGGATCTGTGCGGGGGGTGTTGGGTAACCGATATCCCTACCGCGACCCCCCATCCCCTGATGGAACCACTAGTATATAAACCCATTAATTACGAAACATAATGCCGAGCCATTTTTGTATCCGCATCCTGCCGGGTGAACTTCCACTCGATGCCACGTTGCTCCGTGTTACGGCGCAACTGCCAGGCATCAACTTCGGCGGTGA
>JACREB010000126.1 GCA_016218475.1 Nitrosomonadales bacterium
AGTGGGTCAAGCAGGGATGGGCGGCTTGCCGTTGCCGCCCAACTCGCAAAAAGCGGAGTTTACATGTAGTAAATGAGCATTTTGAGCCTGATTTTAACGCCGCAATGCGCCCTTCAGCGCTTTGTGACACAGTAAGATTAGCAGGAGGATAGGATGGAACCCTATACGGACAAATTGAGTGTCGGTAATGCAACAATCGATACCCAGCATAAAAATTTGATAGCTATGGTCAATGGCATAGAAGCCATGATCAAGGCGAGGGATAATTTCGCCTTGCCGCAAGCTTTCGAGCAGATCGAACATTGGCTATGCATCCATTTTACAGATGAGGAAGATATTGCGCGTGCGATCAAATTTTCTTTTGCCGGCAACAAACGGGAGCATAACTATATGCTGAAAGAGCTTCAGCGCATGAAAACCGAGCTGGTGAACAAGGACGGCATATGGTCGGACGGCGCGGCGGAACATTACTCCAATTTCCTGAGCAGTTGGATAACCAACCACGTTATCAATGAAGATATGCTGATAAAGCCGGCGCTGAAAAACTACCCGTACAATTTCAAACCGGAGTAATTCCCGGCATCAGCTTTTCCTCCGAAACACATAAACGGCGGACTCCAGTTCCGGGGGCAATACCAGCGCGCCCAGTTTTTTATCTTCCTCGATGCCCAAAAACGTTTGCTCCCTGTAATCGTTCCAGTTGCCAAATGCGAATTGGTGGCGGCTGCCGACGACGATATAAAGCTGCACGCTGGGGGTGTTGAAGACCTGGCGCTCAAAATCGTTCCGGGACGGCGGCCACGAGCAGATGACCACCTCTGGAGCGTAAGTGCCTAGAGCCTCCCGCGCATCAAGTTTGACGACACCCTCGGGATATTCCACGGCATTCTTCCAGCTATAGTTGTCCGTTGCGGTTATCCTGACGCCCCGATCTTTCAGGAAGCGCGACAGGGTTCCATCGCCCGCGCCGATTTCAAGGCAGCTTCGGGAACCGATCATTTCGGCCAGCGCGCCGACCAGTTCGCGCGAATAAAAACAATAGATTCCCTTCGGCTGCACCAGCGGCATGAGCCGCTTCTTCTGCCAGACAAGCGGCCAGAGCAGGCGGAACCAGAACAGGGAAACAGGCTTGCGCTCCAGCCCCCTGTAAAACAGCAGCTTCTGGGCGATATAACCGTTGAACAGATTGAAGCGGAGCTTGCCTTTGGCTACCCCTGTATCCGCCGCCAGCGTGGACAAGCAAAGTTTTTTGACGGCCTCATGAGCCATCCGGCTGCGGACAAGTTGCGACAGGACAGCTTCTATGGATTTGCCGCTCTGCTGTTTTATATGGAAGGGCTTGGCCGATACGACAGGTGCGGATAGGCGCTCCAGATATGCCTTCAACTCCTCCGCTACGCCGCGCCCGATGATGGCGGAAATATCCTGCTGCACCGCTGCCCAGTCCTCGGGATATCTGGCGCAAAGCTCGTCGAAAGACGGATTGGTTTTCAACCATTCCAGAGCTTTTGCACGGTTGCCTTGCTTCATGAAAACATTCTGGATCGTCAGGGCATCCGCAACCGGTTAAGCTACCACCAAGAACAACCCGCACAGCGCAATGCCCGCACCGGCTGCTTGAACCAGCCGCTCGTGCAACCGACGCTGCATACCCAGACTGAACGCGATACCGGCGACATGCAGCAACGCCGTCGCCAGCAAAAAGCCCAGCGCATATTCGATCCCGGAAGCCAGCTCCGGCATCTCGGCACCATGCGCATGACCGTGCCATAGTGCAAACAGCCCGACCATACCGCTGCTCAACCACAGCGGCAAACGGATCGACGCGGCGATCAACACGCCCAGCAGCAACACCGACAACACGATACCCTGCTCGACGAACGGCAGTCCGATGCCCAGCATCGGCAATGTGCCGCCCAATGCCATCACGCCGACAAAGGCCAGCGGCACCGCCCACACGGAACGCCCGCCCATCTGCGCCGCCCAGATTCCCACCGCCAGCATCGCACAGATGTGATCCAAGCCGCTGGTTGGATGCATGAGGCCGTGCATAAAACCGCTGGCTTCGCCGACACCAACATGTGCATAGGCAAAAGATGGCAACAACCCTGCCATTACAGACAAACGCATCAAAGTAGATTGATTCATGTCATTACCTCCCTTCAAGCAATTCCGGATTGAACCTTATAGCGCACGTAAAATATATCAAGATTTTGCGCATGCACCCGTTTCAAGATTTGCTCGGCGAGATTGTCGTCCAGAACGAACTCCACCTTCACCGCCAATTCTCCGGCAAGCTCAAAAAAAGTTTCCTCGCGCAGCCTGCCGTGCCGCCCGAATCCCGCAATAGCGCGGAACGCCGACCCTCCATGAACACCGAGAGCCTTGGCCTCTTCGAGCAGCCATTCATACAAAGGCATGCCGCCGTAAAGTTGTTTTTCAGTGACATAAAAAGTGAGCTGATCCATCGTTGCCTCCTTAATGATGAAGCCATTTGAAAGTCTGTATCCCCAGCACCGTCATCAGCAGCGAACCTCCGAGGTGCGCCGCTATAATACCCGCTCCCCAGGCATACTGTCCGCGCAATAACAGGGTGACGGTCTCTGCCGAGAAGGTGGAAAAAGTGGTCAGCCCACCGAGAAAACCCGTGATGATAAACAACCGCCATTCCGGCGACAGCGCTGGGTGCTGAATGGTAAATGCGATTACCAGCCCGACCAGATAGCAGCCGACCAGGTTGGCCGCGAGCGTGCCGAGCGGCAATTCCGGCAGCACAGGGTTGAACCACAGCCCGAAACCCCAGCGCAGCCACGCGCCGAGCGCCGCGCCGATCCCTATTGCAAGAAATGCGTAAAAACCCATAAGAGCATTCTATCCAAAAAACTATCACAGATTGCGCAATAACTGTAAGGTGGGCTGCGCCCACCATGCCTGTCCTGAGCCTGTCGAAGCGGTCGGGCATAGCCCGACCTATATTTTGTTCCGGATCGTCCGGCTCGGACTTACAAATTCGTCGCTTTCATTCTACAACACGCACCGGCGCAAAGCCGCCACCCGGCGTGCGGAAGTTGGTAGTCTGACCCTGATAGAGCCGCGCCGCAACCAGTTGCACCTGGCCGTCGTAAACATAGCAGCGCACATCGTATTTGAGCGTAACAGGCTCGGCCCCGTTCACGCACATCGCGCGCTCGCCGGGCGCAGCCAATTTTTGCGCGACATAACCGCCCTGCATGATCTCGTCGAACACGCGTCTGGTCAGCTTTTCGCCGCGATACGCGCCCTTGCTGCCGTAACCGCTGTCCGGCTTGAAGAACCATTGCTTGCGCTCCTGCCACCATTGTTCCTGGTCTGCCGCCTCCACCTGCCGGGTCTGCGGAATTCCCGCCTGCAAGACGGAAACGTCGGCTTCGCTCGCACCGAGCGAACGCGGCACCTCCGCATCGGTCAACCGCGCCAGATTGCGCTTGTCTGCGTACCGCGCATAGTGCGCCGGATCGGGCGTCAGCACCGCGCTGCCCTCCAGATACGCCTGGCGCAACACGGGATGCCGCTGCAACGAAAAATCCGTCAGGCGGTTGTAAACCAGGTCGATCTTCTGTTCGCCCCCAGAAGATTCAAGATACAGGCCCAAGCCGCCATCGCGCGCCTGCAGCGCAGATGGATCAACGATATACGCCGCAATCCCGGCACGCTCGAACAAGTCTTTTGCCAACATAAATTCGGGATAAAGGTATTGTCCCTCCGGTTGTTCATCCACGATGGCGACGCTGCGGAGCGGCGCATCGCCGCGCGCCAGCCGCCACTCGTTGAGGAACATATCGAGAAAAGATTGTTCGAGGTTTTCAGCAGCAACCGCCTTGCCGGGCAATCCGGCGTCGCGCTGGCTGTCGAGCAGCAGCGCATTCAAAAATCCGCCTCCCGCATTGCTGTTGATCTCGATCAGATGTGCGCCATCGCTGTTGAGATGAAAATCGTAGCCGAAGAACACGCCAAGAGATTGAAAATTGCTTTTCACGTTTGCCTCCTCTCCCGCTTGCGGGAGAGGATTGAGGAGAGGGGCTTGCAGGGAAGGAACATTCCATCCATCAAGCCCCACCACCCGCTTCACCGCCTCGATCACTTCGCGCATCTGCCGCATCTGCGCAGCCGCGACAAACACCGGCACAACGGCAAACAAATGAGGGCAACGATCAGCCACCAGATTCTGCCACGCCTCGCCCTGCGCCTGCATCGCACGTTGCAGTGCGACATGATCCAGCAACGCCGAGCGGCAATCGCCATTCAGCGTTTCAGCCGATGAGGCAGGGTGCGGAGAAGGCATCCTACGGCCCGCCCAATAATTTTTGCTTGAGGTCAACCTGCGCCGGTTTATCGCCCAGCCAGGCTTTCAGAAGCGCACTGTTGAATGGCGCACCGCCGACCGTGCCCTTCACCGCGCCATTCAGGCCAACCTGCGTGCCGCTGCCCGGCAGGTAATCCAGCGTGATGACATCACCTTTTTTCATTTCACCGATAGCGTGAAAAATCGCCGAGAATTCCTTGAACGGCGCATCCAGCGCGCTCATTTCTGCGGGGGTATGATTGGCCGCAATAGCATTGTTTAACCCGCTGAGCAAGCGTTCTGCGCCGATATCGACCAGCAAATGCAGCGCCATGCGTTTTTCGCCGCCGTCAGCCAGCACCGCCGCCCCACTGGTGATTTTCCCGGGCAAATAGAGTGCTGCAATATACAAATCGAAAAATAATTTGCTGCGCACCCCGACGCCATTGAGTTGCAGATCGCGACTGCCGAAACGCACGCTGTCCGCCAGCTTCACACCGGCCACCTCAAGGGCAAACGCCTGTGCGGTCAGGCACAGCAAGAACAGTGTGGTCAGTTTTTTCATTTTCCCTTTAACCTGATACCAGAACAAAACCTGCTACGCCTCGTCAGGATAAGGCGCGAAGGGGAGAAAAACCGGAGTGTACAAAGAGTACATGAGGATTTTGAGCACCTGAGAAGCTGTCTTAAAAATTCGCGAGGAGGGATGGATGCAAGGCGCACGGAACGCAGAAACCGGAGTGTACAGAAAGTACATGAGGATTTCGAGTACCGCGCAACGCCGCAGACGCCCTCCACAGCAATTTTAAAGCAGCTTCTGAGCAACACAGTCATGGCGAGGCATAGCAGGTTTTACAGCGCTTCGAAAATGCCTGCCGCCCCCATGCCCGTCCCGATACACATCGTCACCATGCCGTACTTCTGCTTGCGGCGACGCAGGCCATGTAACAATGTGGCAGTGCGGATCGCGCCGGTCGCGCCGAGCGGATGGCCGAGCGCGATTGCGCCGCCGAGCGGATTCACTTTTGCCGGATCGAGACCGACATCGCCGATCACCGCGAGCGATTGCGCGGCGAAAGCCTCGTTGAGTTCGATCCAACCCATGTCGTTCAGGCTCAATCCCACTTGCTTCAGCACACGCGGGATCGCCTCTTTCGGCCCGATTCCCATGATCTCGGGCGGCACACCCGCCACGCTGGAGCCCAAAAATTTTCCAATGGGCGTGAGGTTGTAGCGTTTCAGCGCGGCCTCGCTGCACAGCAGCACCGCCGCCGCGCCATCCGACATCTGCGAACTGTTGCCCGCCGTCACCGATCCCTTCTGCGCGAACACCGGCTTGAGTTTCGCCAGCGCCTCGACCGAAGTATCGGCGCGCGGCCCCTCGTCCTGCGCCACTTCGTTGGTTTTTATTTTCACCTTGCGCTCATTTAAGTCCGGCTGATACTCCGCGATGCGGTATGGCGTGATCTCGTCGTTGAATTCGCCGGCAGCCATCGCACGCAACGCGCGCTGGTGGCTCTGGTATGCAAATTCATCCTGTGCCTCGCGCGAAATTTTCCAGCGCTGCGCCACCTTCTCGGCGGTGATGCCCATGCCGTAAGCGATGGCGATATGTTCATCCTCGAATATCGCCGGGTTGAACGCGATCTTGTTGCCCATCATCGGCACCATGCTCATGCTCTCCATACCCGCCGCAACCATCACCTCCGCCTCGCCGAGCCGGATGCGATCCGCCGCCAGCGCCACCGCCTGCAAGCCGGACGAACAAAAACGGTTAATGGTCAGCCCCGGCACCACGTTCGGATATCCCGCCAGCAGCAGCGCGATGCGCGCCACGTTGATCCCCTGCTCCGCCTCCGGCATCGCGCAGCCGACGATCACATCGCCGATGACCGCCGCATCGAGCGACGGCGCCTGCGCCAGCACGCTCCTCAGCACATGCGTCAGCAGATCATCGGGACGGGTGTTGCGGAACATCCCGCGCGGCGCCTTGCCCACCGGCGTGCGCGTCGCGGCAACGATGTAGGCTTCCTGGACTTGTTTGCTCATGACACCCTCCTTATTCCTTGTGACAACATGGTGAGACTACCTGCCCGCTCTTGCAATACTCGTTTGCAGCAACTACTCCAGTTCCGCGAGGCTGCGTAATTTTGCCTCAAGCCCAGGCAAACGCGCCTGACTGGCCGAGTCCCCAGGAAGATGCCCGGCAAGCGCATCCAGAAAATCTGCGGATGCCAGCAAATCCCGAAAATTCGAGGCCAGATATTCGTGCAACTCAGCCGGAGCTTGTCGCGTCTCTTCCTGCAACGAAACCCGCCCATCAACCACGGTAATGATGTCTTCCAGATCGTGGCTCATCAAAAAATCGTTGTTGCCTCGTCCTTGAAAAGCCTCGAACTTGGTTGCAATAAAAACAGGCGCAGCAATCAGGCGAATGGCAAAATCATCATCCAGCGTCACCCATTGCGCGGACTCCAGCGCCAGTGGATACCATCGGTTGGCAAAACCCAACACGCATTCTTCCGATGGCATCAAATCAACCGCGATTCCCTGATAGCGCCAGCGGCAAATCGGCGCATCTGCCGACATGTCATGCATAAAGCCGCGCGCTTCCAACAGCGCCTCAACCTCGTGGTACTCGCGCGCCGTTGCCGCCTGTGCCACCATATCGACATCATCTGTCGGGCGGATTGCCTGCGCTCGAATCGCCGTTACCAGCAAGCCTGTCACACAACCGCCAACAAACACCAGCGATTTGCGCGAATCGCCCAGCGCCCGAGCCACCCGCGACAAAATCACGCGATTCGGGTCATCCAGCCGAATCACTGTAAACGTTCCTTCAATAACTTCGATGCCAACTCGCGTTCACGCGCCTGCCCCACGCGCAACGCATCGAACAGCGCCAGCAACTCATATAGCACCGGGTCTTCGTTCACCACCAAGGGCAGCTTCTCATACAGTGGCAACAAAGATACCCCACGGGCCGTACCTTCGGGATGCGGCCAAACCGGCGGCATTTCATCGGCAAACAACACCATGTCTTTCAGCGGCGGTACGGCATACGCCGTCGGAAAGCCTATCGTGATCTCCCCGCGCACAGGCGGAAAACAATAAGGCGCACCATGCAGAACAAAATTCCTGACCGCCACCATCACCGGCCGTAACTCTCCGCCCATCTCCACCACCAATCGCGCCGCACTCAGGCGTTGCACCGCCGCATGCGCCTCGAATGGCGACAGCCTCAACTGCTTTGCCAACATCGCATACGGCAACCTTGCGCTTCCACGCAAAGTTACCAGTTTGAATAGCACCGCCAAGTCCTGCGGCTTAAGCCCCCACTGCCGATTACCCGCACGCCGCATGGCCGCAGAAGGTTCGGAGCGAGAAGAATTGAATTTCATATTGCCACCTCATATGCTGTTTGCATATAGCATACAACAAGTAGCAAGAGTAAATCAATCCATTTATAATCAATCAGGTTCTCTATTTGCGAATAGAGAATACTAGGCATTCTCAATTCGAGAATAAAGAATTGCGAAGCTGACCACATTAGTAATTCTAATGGTGGTGCAAGTACTAATGTCTTGCTATCATTACCCCCCATGCAAAAGAAAACACTCATCCAGACCAACCCCTACCTGCGCGCCCCGGAGCAATACCGGAAGGCTCTGGTGAATAACGTGTCCAGTTCCACCGCCATCGAGACCGGTGCCACGGTAGCATCTATCGCCAAAACGCTCAGTCCGGAAAGCGAATCCGTCAAGACTCCGCGACGCTCCGTTCGATAACCTCCGCGAAGATTTCCTCCATCGGCTGGTAGTTCCTGTCCAACCCAGCCTGTACCGCAGCAAAGTAGCCATTCTTTTTTTTGTCAGCAATCGTGCTGAAATCCAGCAACGGCAATCCGGCCTGCAAGGCCATCAACGTGGATAATACACGGGCTACCCTGCCGTTCCCATCCTGGAATGGATGGATCAACACCAGCTCCACATGAGTCTCGGCCAGCGCGCGCACCACCTCGTCGCGCACTGTAAAATTGCATGGCGTGCAACGTCTCAACACATCCCGCTCAAACTCAACCATCAAAGCCGGAACGCGTGCAGCAGCCGCAAATGGGAAATCACCCTTGCTCACGTTCACCTGCCGATACTCGCCCGCCCAAGCGTAAATATCGCCCAGCCACAACCGATGAAACTCACGGATATCGCTGGCTGTGAAACGATGCGCCTCGTCGTACATTCTGACGAATCCGTCCATCGCCTTCACCAGAGCCGATGCCTCGGCAACATCCATCTCCGCAGACGACCTGATGCCGGGCAGGTTTTTCAGCGCCCGCCCATCCGAACCGGGTTCAAACTGCGCTTCGCTCAAACCGGAAACATCATAAATGGTCGTCTGGATTCATTTCGTCATGCCTTCATCAAATCAACCGTGGTGCATCCCCTATTATTTTGATCTCGTTGAAATCGGATTGCGGGATAAGCGGTGTCGTCATGTTGTTTTACGAATATCAAATTTCCTCATTGTCTTGCAGTGACAAAGCACCATCTGCGGAAACATCGGGTGGTTTCAAAAAATCAAGCTGGCTCTTTTAGCTTCTTGTTGTTTTCCCCTTGCACGTTTTTCGCTGGTTTAGCCTGTCCCGCATAATAGGCATTGAGCGTCTTGACCAGAGACTTGCCGATTTCCTCGGCGAGGTTGACCGGAACCGCATTGCCGATTTGCTTGTACTGCGAAGTCATGGAGCCTTCAAATATCCAATCATCTGGAAAAGTCTGGATACGCGCATATTCGCGCACGGTGAAAGGCCGCGTCTCATCCGGGTGGCAGCGCTCGGTTTGTTTTTGTGCCGGTGCGCAAGTTAACGTGAGGGATGGCTCGTCCCATGATATGCGGCGCGCCATGCCGGTCTTGCCGCCGGAAAGATGGAAACTTCCCTTCATGTATTCTTTTTGGATTTCCAGCGGCAATTCGCGCCAGTAACCGCCGGGAGGGATCATGGTCATAATTTCACGTTTACGTTTTGGGTAGGCTTGGCCTGCAATAGGCCGCGCAGTCCCAGCCTACTATTTAGACTACAACATTCATATCCCGGGCAGGAGGAGCTTCTGTTTCCTCATCCTTTGGCACCCACAAAAAAGCTTCCACCAAATAACCACCATCGAACTCGTCTACGCCGCTTGGCTCGAATATAAACACACCATCGATTATGTACATATCCCGAGCTTTGGTTATTACTGTACCTATGTTCATTTAGCTCTCCTTTGTTAGATTATAGACACAATTATATGTGACTGATCGTCTGTGGACCAATAAGTCACATCCTGCAATCATTCGCCCATGAAGATTCAGCATGTATTTGGCGCAAACGTCCGCAGGTTTCGTGAGGCGAAAGGCTGGTCGCAAGACAAGTTATCCGAAATGTCAGGGCTACATCGCACGTACATCAGCGGAATTGAACGTGGCGTAAGAAATCCCACCGTCAAAATAGTGCATGAAATTGCCGCAGCACTTGGAATTAAAGCTAGCCAGCTTTTTGAATGAAATTTTTTTGCATGCCTGTCCATCATTCTCCCCTGCTGTCCTGACTCCAAATGGACAAAACGATGATCTCTGAAGATGCCAAATATAAAATCATTGGCCTTTTTAACGGGTTGATTGCAGGAATTTCAAATTCGGCAAATGAGCTTACCCTAGACACCATCTTTGCCAAGAGCAAGCCTCTCACGTTAGAGTTGTTTTCAAGTAACGTAGATGAATATATTTACTTCATCGTGTCGCAACGTGTAACGAAATCTTTTTCTACGCGGCTCGGTGGAGTTATTGAAAAGGTCAGCGCAATTCTTGTGGAATCACAAGGAGGACAAATAGTTCCAGGCAGTCCAAACCCATTTGACCTTAAATTTTTTCACCCCGATGGAAAACAATACTGGATAGAAATAAAATCAATAAACGCACAAAACAGCAGCAACATACAAACAATAAATGAGCGAAAAAAGTTAGCTGAAGCCCACGGCTGCATATTCCGTTTATGCATGTACAACGACGATAGTTCTTGTGCAGAAGAATACAAGCTAAACGGAAGCCAGTTTTGGAAACTGGTTGGCGGGTATGAAGGTGCTGGAAAAGATATGCTGGCAGCGCTTAGCGGGCTTGCTGTTAAGGTTAGCATTCGAGAAATAATCAACGAAAAAGTCCATGAGCTTGTACAAGATTACCGAGTGCGGCTAGCAAGTCAGGTACAGCCATAGCGATGTGCTGAAGAATTCGTTTGGCTCCATGGTGAGCGGGATAGATATTGAGTTCGAGGATGCGCTAGATGGAAGGCACAAATATTGCCAAGTAAAGCTGGGGCCAAACACCATCAACAAGGATGACGTTGTAACAATTCACAACCACTTTAAGGATGCACGCAACCTAGTATAACAACACATAAATAACGAAACATGCATTATACTGTCGTACGCCCACCCCATGACGAGGAGCCAGCCATGCGACAGACCGAACTGCATCTTACCGACGAGGATCGAGAATTGATCGAATCATATCGTGCC
>JACREB010000128.1 GCA_016218475.1 Nitrosomonadales bacterium
AGAAAGGGAAGCACCACATGCAAAGAACCATGCTTAAATCCAAGCTGCACCGGGCGCGCGTCACGCACTCGGAGCTGCATTACGAAGGCTCCTGCGCGATCGACGACGATTTGCTGGATGCCGCCGATATCAGGGAATATCAGCAGATCGATATTTACAACGTCACCAACGGCGAGCGTTTCACCACCTACGCGATCCGCGCACAGCGCGGTTCCGGCGTGATTTCGATAAATGGCGCGGCCGCGCACAAGGCCGATCCGGGAGATATCCTGATCATCGCCAGCTATGCCCTGTACAACGAACTGGAGCTGCAAAAATTTCACCCTCAACTCGTCTACGTGGACGAGCGCAACCGCATCGTCGCGCGACGCGACCGGATTGCCGTGCAGGCGGTCTGACAACGCCTGCCGTCGAATAGAGCGGGTGACCCAAACAGAGCAGATGATCCAAACAGAACAGATGGCATAGCGCAGATGGATATTATTCGCATGGTCAACCGGCATCCCGCTTTTGTGGCTGCCGCCCTGTTTCTTAATTTTGCGGTTCTTGTCAGCGTCGCAAGCTATCTCTTGATCGATAATTTCAGGGAGATTGAAAAATCCCGCGCATTTGAAAATTTGAACAGCATCGGCAAGCTCAAGGCCGGCCAGATTCAGCAATATCTCCAGACACGCAAAGGCGATGCGGTTATCGTCTCGGGATTATTGAGTAATCCCACAGTCCGGCATTGGCTGAAGAACCCGTCCGGAGACGTGCCCGACACAGTGCGGCAGTCATTGGACATCATAGGCGCAATCCACCAACTGGGCGGGCTGCAACTGCTGGACGATAAAGCGAATGTTCGTTTCAGCGACGGGCAATATGCGCAATTGTCCAAAGTGGGGAAATCCCTGGCATCGCGCGCGATGCGCGAAAACACCCTGCATATTTCACCCATCTATTTCGGCGACCCTTCTGCCCCGGACAAGCCGCTGCTGGACGCATTTGTTCCACTGGTCGATCCGGATACCCTGGCGGTCATGGGAGTTCTGGTGCTGCGCGACGATTTGCGTTTCCTGTACGCGCTGCTCCAAAGCTGGCCGGTGGAGAGCGCTTCCGGCGAAACATTGCTGGTTACCAGGGATGGCGACGATGTGCTGTTCCTGAACGAATTGCGTTTCAAAAAAGATACCGCGCTCAAGCTCCGGCTGCCGCTCAGGAGGAGCGCCGACGAGCCGCCTATCCCGACAATAGAGATGCTGAAAAACGGTTATTACGGCCCCTTGGAGGCGGTCGACTACCGCGAAAAACCGACCGTAGCCTTCAACATTGCCGTGCCGGACACTCCATGGGGCATGACGGTCAAGATGGACAGGGACGAGGTTCTGGGGCATGTCTACCGCCTGGCAACAGCCGTCTGGATCGTCGGTGCATTATTTATCATGGGCGCCGGAATCATTCTGTGGACATGGTGGAACAAGCAAAGAATCGAACGTCTGGCGCAAGCCGAACTGGACAAGGCGGCCGCGGATTTGCGCGTTTCCGCGATCGCCTTCGAGACGCACGAGGCGATCATCATCACCGATTGTCGCCCCGAAATCCTGCGGGTCAACAAAGCATTTTGCGACATTACCGGTTATATGGCGGAGGAAGTTGTCGGCCGCAATCCCAACCTGCTCAGGGGAGATAAAAAACCCAAAGCCTTTTATGAGGAAATGTGGGCCGCTATTTTCCGCGACGGGACATGGAGCGGGGAGATGGCAGACAAACGCAAGAACGGGGAGGTTTTTCCGGCGTGGCTGACGATCACAGCCGTTACCGATCCGGAGGGCGTCCTCACCCATTACGTCGGCTCGTTTTTCGATATCACGGAGCGCAAGAAATCGGATGATGAAATTCACCGCCTGGCTTTCTACGATCCGCTGACCGGCCTGCCCAACCGCCGCCTGCTGATCGATCGCCTGCAGCGCGCGCTGGCATCCAGCGAGCGCAGCGGCAGGCACGGCGCGATCATGTTCATCGACCTCGATAACTTCAAGGTAATCAACGACACCAGAGGGCATGATTTCGGCGACATGTTATTGGTCGAAGCGGCCCGGCGCTTGCAGTCCTGCGTGCGCGAAGGCGACACGGTGGCCAGGCTCGGCGGGGACGAGTTCGTGGTCATGCTGGAAGACATAAAGGGCGATATGGAACAGGCCGTGACATTGGCCGATGAAGTGGGCGAAAAAATTCTCGCCCTCCTCGACAAGCCTTATGTGATCAACGGGAGCGAATTTCACAGCACCGCCAGCATCGGGATCAACCTGTTTGTCAACCGCGAGCTATCCGCGGATACCTTGCTCAAATATGCGGATATTGCGATGTACCAGGCAAAGGGGGCCGGGCGGAATACCCTGCGTTTCTTCGATCCGAAAATGCAATCCGTCCTGGAAGCGCGCGCCGCCATAGAATCGGATTTGCGCGGCGCGCTGACCGAGCGGCAATTCAGGCTTTATTACCAGGCACAGGTCGACGATACCGGCCGCATTATCGGCGCCGAGGCGTTGGTGCGCTGGATACATCCGCAGCGCGGCATGATCCCCCCTGTCCAGTTCATCCCCATCGCCGAAGAAAGCCAACTGATTCTCGACATCGGCCATTGGGTGCTCGAAGCAGCCTGCAGGCAGCTTGCCTCGTGGGGCAACGACGGGCAGAAACGCGGGCTGGTGCTTGCGGTGAACGTCAGCGCCCGGCAGTTCAAGCTGAAGGATTTCGTGGATAAAGTGGCGGCAGTTGTGAGGGGGCACGGCGTCAACCCGGCATACCTGAAGCTGGAATTGACCGAAAGCGTGGTGCTGGACGATATGGCCGATATCGTGGCGAAAATGCACGCGCTGAAAGCGCTCGGGATCGGCCTGTCGCTGGATGATTTCGGCACGGGCTATTCGTCGTTGTCCTACCTGAAACAGCTTCCGCTCGACCAGCTCAAAATCGACCGGAGCTTCGTCAACGATATCGCGACCGACCCGGGCGACGCCATCATGGTGCAGACCATCATCGACATGGCGCATAATTTCCGCTTCGATGTCATCGCAGAAGGCGTGGAAACAGAAGCGCAACTGGATTTCCTCAAGCTTCATGGCTGCAATGCCTATCAGGGATACTTGCTCAGCAAGCCCGTGCCCGTGGAAGAATTCGAAGCGTTGCTGGGGGAGGCCGTGCTGGAGCGGTAAGGATGGTTTTACAGGGGCGGGCCTGTAAAAATGCAAATTGCCATTTTCCGATCTTTTTTATGCGCCCCGGTTCAGATTTGCGGTATAGGCATTGCGGCTGGAAATAACCTGTATTATTGTACCTGATCGCCAATTCATTTTCAGTCAAGGTTGATTACTCTTACTGTGTCACATAGCGATCAAGGGATGCAGTGCAAGGCAAAATCGGGTGAAAAAGCGGAGTTTACATAGCGTAAATGAGCATTTTGAGCCCGATTTTAACGCCGCAATGCGCCCTTCAGCGCTATGTGACAC
>JACREB010000132.1 GCA_016218475.1 Nitrosomonadales bacterium
CATCCGGTCGATGCGCTTGGCGCCTTCGACGGCGAAATTGAAGTAGTCGCGCTTCTCGCCGTCGAGTTGATCGGCCAGTTTCAGCTCGATCAGTTGCAGGTAGCTCGAAATCATGCGCAACGGCTGGCGCATGTCGTGGGATACGGCGTAGCTGAATTGTTCCAGATCGGCGTTGGAGCGCAGGAGTTCTTCTTCGAATTCCTTGCGCTCGGTAATATCTATGGCAATTCCGATAGACCCCGTAACCACACCCGCACTGTCGCGCAATTTAACCTTGGTGACTTCCATCAGGTGCTGCTTGCCATCAACAAAGGCGAGTTCCTCATATGAGATATGCGGCGTTTCTTTTGCAAGGCACTCCTGGTCCGACTTCATGCAATTGGCTGCAATCTCCGCGCCCAAAAGATCGGACAGGTGCGTGGCCGCAAGGAACCGGCTTTCGGCTATGCCGACGGCATCGCAAAATGTCTTGTTGACAAAACGGTATCGTTTATCGGCCCCGACCAGCCAGATTCCGACTGGCGCATTATCCAGGATGGCATGCAGCTTCGCTTCGTTCTCCCGCAATTCCCTTGTACGCTGCCCGACTTGCTGCTCCAGCTCCTCGGCATGGCGCTCTATCCTCTGCTTGCTGGTTGCCAGCTCGCCCAGCAGGTCGTTGAACGAAGAGGCGATGATGCCGATCTCATCGCGTTTTTCTATGAACGTCGGCGTCATGTCCCCCTTGGCAACCTGCCTGGCCCGCCCCGCGAGTTTGCGCAATGGCTCCATTATGCGGGATGAAATACGCCAGATGAACAGCGTGAACAACAGCATTCCCACCGCATATAGCCACAGGTATTCCCGCTGCAAGCGTTCGATGATGTCATGCAGCTCCTTGCGCGGATAAGTCAACAGCAGCGAACCATCCATGACCGGATCCAAAATATGAAGCTGGCGCACCGATGCGTAGAAGGCTTGCCCGTCCATTTGAATTTCCTTGGTTAACAGCGGGTCGTTATACATGGTCTGGTAATCGAGGTAGGAGACTGGGATATCGATCAGCTTACTTTGCGTCGTGCGGAGGCTGGAGGCCATCACCGCGCTGCGCCTGACGAACGTCAGGCCGATAGAGGTGTCCTGGCTCAGTTTGGCGACCAGCTCATCGGATATTTTGAACCCGGCCAGCACGATATAGGGATGCGCGCCGCTTTTGTTTGCCGCGCGTGGCGGCGTTATCCCGCTGCCGTAAACGATAAAATTTCCCTGCTCCTCTATGATCGCGTAAGAAGATTTACCTTCGTTGGCGGCCTGCCGGACGATCTGCCAGGCCATGAGGGATTCGCCGTTCTTCTCATCGAAAGCGCTGTGGTGGACGATGCGCCCCTGATGGTCGAGCACGATGACCGTGTCGCAATGCGCGCTTTCGCGCATGCGCTCGACCTCTTGCGATATCAATGTATGACTTGCCCCCTGCAATCGACCGGGCAGGCCGGCATCTCCGGCAAAATAGAACGCCCAGGTCCTCGCCATTTGCCCGATGATGTCGAGCGAATTTTCGGCAAGCCGGAAAGTGGAATTGAACTGCCGTTCCATGACATTAAAAAACTCGCGCTTGGCCAGTTGAATGGACATGTAGGCTCCCGCCAATGCCCCGATCAGGACGAGCGAGCCGAAAAGCGCGATCAGGCGGACGGTGATGCGGCGGTAAAAGGGAAGCTTTTCAATCAATTTTTGCTGTCCTTGAGCAATTTTTCGGCAGCACCCGGATAGTGCCTGTCGAATTCGCCGATGGCCCAGGCCAGCGGCTTATCCTTGTGGCAGCCGCTGTTCTGGCAGGAATTCGGGATTTCTTCCTGCTGGCTGGCTTGCGGCGGGACGATGCGGAAAGCGTGACTGCGCAAACTGTAGAACCCTCCGGTCTTGACGGTGCGCGGCATGTGGCAATCCGCGCAGCCGACCTTGCCGGTCGGGCAGGGCGCATGCGGTTTCTGCGCGGCTGCTCCGGCGCGGCTGGCAAAGTTGGCCAGATGGCAATTGCCGCACTTGCTGGTCGTCTCGTCATGCGCCTTATTATCCAGGCCGTGCGGTTCGTGGCAGGAGACGCAGGTCACGCCGTAGCGCGCGGTATCCAGGGTGGGCTTGCTGTCTTTTTTCGCCAGATGGAAATCGGCGGAATGGCAGTTCATGCACTGGTCATCACGCTTGCCCTTGCTGCAACTGGCGCCCCGTTTCGCCCCGTCTTCCTGGAGGTTTTTGAGCGCCCTGGCATGCTTGGAATTATTCCAGTCGGCATATTCCTGATGACGGTCCTTCGAAACGCCGTAACCCCACCAGAATTTCTTCTCGGGATCATTCTTGAGAACCTTTTGATTGTAGTTCGCGGTGAAATCTTCGCCGGGCTTGTTATTCACCGGAAAATCGAAACTGCCGGCGGGGATTGATCCGGACTCGCCGTTCTGCCCGCGCGTATGGCACTGGCCGCACAACGATGGCGCAACCGTGTACACGATATCTTTTCCAGCTTTTTCGGCAGCAGGCTTCAGCTTGTCATGGCACAGCGCGCACCCGCCCCACAGTTTTTGCTGCCGGTGGGCGGCATGGCGGCTGCCGGGGCCATGGCACGCCTCGCAACCGATGCCAAACTCGGCAAACTTCCCGGTCGCGGGATCGAACCCCGTCGTGTGACAACCATTGCACTTCCTGGTCATCGGGGTCTCTTTCCAGTCCTTAACCTTGTAGGGAACCCATTTGTTCTGCATCACCATCCACTTGGCGGTCAGCGGATAATACTCGCCATCGGCCATATGTACATAGACCTGTTCCCACTTGTTGCCGACGACAAACTGGATATCTGCCTTCTTGAAAGTCACGCTGGGGTCAGGCTTGGAGAAATCGCCCAGAATGTCGCCTTCCCGCTTGACCGGGCGGAATATTTTCGGATGCAGGGTTTGTTGCCAGGAAACATGCTGCAACTGGTGGCACTCGGCGCATTTTCCCGAAGTGAGATAATGCGGATCACCCGCCATTTTCTGGTGTTTGAGAACAGCGAAGACCGGCAGTAACACCGTACAGATCGCAACTATGCTGATAATTAATTTCTTCATTTCACGTAACTGCATCAGGCCGAAATACGATGCTCACGGAAGCGCCACAACACCAGTCCCCTCCCCCGCCTGCGGGGGAGGGGAGTGAAACCCGCTGCACCCGAGTAGCCTTGTAGGGTGGGCACGTTTTTTGTGCCCACCCTACAAGGCTGGCAAAAATGCTGTGGCCATTCGTGGCATAAAGCGTGGTCGGCCACCCTATATCCATATTGGCGCAGGAAAGATCATTGGTTGTAATCTTACTGTGTCACATAGCGCTGAAGGGCGCATTGCGGCGTTAAAATCGGGCTCAAAATGCTCATTTACGCTATGTAAACTCCGCTTTTTCACCCGATTTTGCCTTGCACTGCATCCCTTGATCGCTATGTGACAC